>NZ_JBFUFO010000005.1:0-182408 GCF_056403395.1 Variovorax sp. P2_H12
CTACTTCTCGGCGAAGGCGCGTTCGACCACGAAGTCGCCCGGCGTCGACGTGTTGCCTTCCTTGAAGCCGCGCGCCTCGAGGATGTGCTTGAGGTCGACCAGCAGGCCCGGGCTGCCGCACAGCATCACGCGGTCTTCGGCGGCATTGAGCGGCGGCAGGCCGAGGTCGTCGGTGAGCTTGTTGCTCTCGATCAGCTCGGTGATGCGGCCCATGTTGCGGAACTCCTCGCGCGTCACGGTCGGGTAGTAGAGCAACTGCTTCTCGATCAGYTCGCCAAGGATCTCGTGGCGGGGCAGGTGGTCGGTCACGAGATCGTGATAGGCCAGCTCGTCGATCTGGCGCACGCCGTGCACCAGGATGACCTGCTCGAACTTCTCGTAGGTGTCGGGGTCGCGGATGATGCTCATGAACGGCGCCAGGCCGGTGCCGGTGCCGAACAGGTAGAGCCGCTTGCCCGGCAGCGTGTAGTCGRTCAGCAGCGTGCCGGTCGGCTTGCGGCCGACGATGACGGTGTCGCCGACCTGGATGTGCTGCAGCTTCGAGGTCAGCGGACCTTCCTCGACCTTGATGCTCAGGAACTCCAGGTGTTCCTCGTAGTTCGGGCTCACGATGCTGTAGGCCCGCAGCAGGGGCTTGTCGTTGACCTTCAGGCCGATCATCGTGAAGTGGCCGTTCGAGAAGCGCAGGGCCGGATCGCGGGTGGTCGTGAAAGTGAACAGGCGGTCGGTCCAGTGGTGGACGCTCAGCACGCGTTCTTCGCTGAAAGCACTCATGGTTTCTTCTCCGTCGGTAGGGGCGGCGCCTCTCGCAGCGCGACTTTCATGTAGTGAATGCTACATCAAAGTGGAGTGAATGCTACACAAACTGTGCAATGACCGCAAGCTGCCCAGGGTCCGCGAGGACGCGCCATTTGCCAAGGTCTGCCACCGCCACGGAGATCGTCGCGCGCACCCGACCCGCCAGCAGGCGAAAATCCACGGAATGCACCGACACAGACTTCCGCAGATACCCATCCAGGCGCTTGGCGCTGCGGCCCTGGCAGCCGCCGTCCTGGCGGGCTGCGCCTCCTCCGCGCCATCGACGGCACCGGCGTCGGACCCGCCGCCCGCTCCGGCCGCAACCGCCCGGCCGGCGATGCCGCCCCCGACCCCGAAGCCCACGGGCGCGGACGATGCGACGCTCCAGCAGGGATTCGGACGCTGGGTCGCGGACTTTCGCGCCACCGCGCGCGAAGCGGGCATCAGCGAGGCGACGCTTCGCGCTGCGTTCGACGACGTGCACTACCTGCCGCGCGTTGTCGAACTGGATCGCGCCCAGCCCGAATTCACGCGCACGGCCTGGGACTACCTCGACAACACCGTGACGCCCCAGCGCGTCGCGCTGGGCCAGGACAAGCTGCTGCAGGTTCGCGGCGAAGCCGATGCGGCGGCCGCGCGCTACGCCGTGCCGCCCGGCATCGTGGTCGCCATCTGGGGCATGGAGAGCAACTACGGCAGCAACTATGGCAGCACCCCGACCGTCGATGCACTGGCGACCCTGGGCTTCGAGGGCCGCCGCGAGGAGTGGGCGCGCCGTGAATTGCTCGCGGCGTTGAAGATCCTCGACCGGGGCGACATCGACCGCGATCACATGATCGGCTCCTGGGCAGGTGCCATGGGCCAGACACAGTTCCTGCCGTCGAATTTCCTGGCCTACGCGGTGGATGCCGACGGGGACGGCCGGCGCGATATCTGGGGCAGCATGGCCGACGTCACGGCCTCGACGGCCAACTTTCTCTCGAAGTCGGGCTGGAAGGCGGGCCAGCCTTGGGGCGTGGAGGTGCAGTTGCCGACGGGCTTCGACCACGGCCGTGCTGACGCTGCCGTGCGCCAGTCCAGCGCGCAATGGGCCGCCGAGGGCTTGCGAAGCGCGGACGGCCGGCCGTTGCCGGACTTCGCGGATGGCTCGATCCTGCTGCCCGCGGGTGCGCGCGGCCCCGCCTTCCTGGTCGGACCCAATTTCCGCGCGATCCTGCGCTACAACAACTCGACCAGCTATGCGCTCGCGGTCGGTCTGCTTTCACAGCGGCTGACCGGCGGCCCCGGCGTGCAGGCGCCCTGGCCGCGCGATCTGGCGGCGCTTTCACGCACTGAGCTGCTGGAGCTTCAGACCGCCTTGAACCAGCGCGGCTTCGCCGCCGGCACGCCCGACGGCATGATGGGGCCGGCGACCCGCGACGGGATTCGCCGGTATCAGCGCAGTGTCGGCCTGCCCGCGGACGGCTACCCGAGCGCGGCCGTGCTGCAGCGCTTGCGTGAGCCTTAGGGCATGCGGGTTCCGGCTACAGCGCACCCGCCGGCCTGTCGCCGCGTTCCGAGAGTTTTCGCTCCAACGCAGCCATCCCGGCAGGGACATTGAGAGATGCGCCGTTGGCCTCCATGCTCAGCCCCAGCGCATGCAGGGTGCGAAAGAGATGGTGTTCCCTGCATTGCTCGCCCATCTGCCCGATGCGCAGAATGTTGAGTCCGAACGACCCTGAAATCTCCACCTTGTGCGTGCTCGACATGTGGCTCCGGACGCGGTCCGCCGCCACGGCGGAGGGCACGTTGATGCCCACCACCGAGTTCAGGCGCGAGGGTGCTTCGACCAGCAGCGTCAGGCCCATCGCTTCGATGCCGGACTGGAGCGCTTCGGAACAGACGCGATGGCGCCGGAAGCGGGCGGACAGGGTCTCTGCGCAGACCAGGCGGAGTGCCTCGTGCAGCGCGAGGATGCCCGACACCGGCGCGGTGTAGTGGTAGGAGCTCTGGTTCCAGAACTTGTCCGCCAGCTTCGCGTCCAGACACCAGTGCGGCAGGGTGTCCTGTCGCCGTTCGATCGCCTCCCAGGCGCTGTGGGAAAACGCAAGCAGCGAAACGCCCGGGATCGACGACAGGCCCTTCTGTCCCCCGGTGATGACGGCATCGATCTGCCAGTCGTCCATCTCGAGCGGCATGGTGCTCAGCGTGCACACGGCATCCACGATGACCAGGCACCCATGCGCCTTGGCGAGTCGTGCGATTTCCTGCAGTTCCCGGTTGAGGACCGTATTCGAAGTTTCGCCCTGGACAATGGTCAGCACGTCGTACTTGCCGGTGCGCAGGCGCGCTTCGACCTGAGCGGGCCGGGCGCTGGCGTTGTCCTCGACCGGGAGGACGTCGACATGGCCGCCCACCCGACGTGCCATCTCCGCCATGCGCTGGCTGAAAAAGCCGTTGGTGACGCTGAGGACGGTCGTGCCCGGCGCCACCAGATTGGTGATGGCCATTTCCATCGCGGCCGACCCGGGGCCCGCCACGCCCAGGACATGCGGCGAGGCGGTCTGAAACACATAGCGGCCCATGTTCTTCACCTGCTCGATGACCTTGCTCATGGTCTCTCCCAGGTGATTGATGACGATGGAGTTCGCATACGCGACGCGATGGGGAATCGGCACGGGGCCGGCGCCCATCATCAACAAGGGTTCGTCCGGCAGGATGCTTTCGAGAGGACTGATGTGCGGCGGAGGCAGATACGTCACGAGTTGGCTTGTGGAGGTTGGGGTGGAGTCGCATGCATTCCGGGCAGCGGAATGCGTCTGGCAGTCTACCCGGGGTGCCGGCGCGCGTGCCGGTAGGTCGCAAGTTCGAAGGCTTCGTACGCGGCCAGGAAGCGGGGCTCGCCAAACGGCAGTGACTGTGTCATCAGTACCGCCGCGATGTCACGCGCGGGATCGATCCAGTAGTGGGTGTTGAGCACACCGGCCCACCCCTGTGATCCCGGGCCGCGCATGCCGGGCGCGCCATCCTCGAAGCGCATGAACGCGATGCCGTGCGTCTTGCGCGTACCGGGCAGCAGGTCCACGTCGGCACTGATCGGCGGTGCCGCCGTCTTGAGCGGCGGCACCTGCAGCACGCCGATGTGATTGGACAGCATCGTTGCCACGCCGTTCTCGCTGAGGAGGCGACGGCCGTCGAGCACGCCGTGGTTGAGCACCATGCGCAGAAAGCGGAGGTAGTCGCCGGCCGTGGAGTACAGCGCATGGCCCATGCCGTACACCTCGGGGTTCGGCGGGGGCGAGATCGCAAAGTCGGCGAATCGGCCGTCCTCGCCGCGGATCTTGACACCGGCGAGCCGGTCGCCCATGGACCGGTCCGGCTCGAAGGCGGTATCGCGCATGCCCAGGGGTTCCAGGATCTCCTCACGACAGAACTGGTCGATGCGCCGGCCGTCGACGGCCTGCACGACGAGTCCGAGCCAGTCGATGCCGATGCCGTAGTCCCAGCGCTCGCCGGGCTCGAAGGTCAGCGGGTAGAACATCGCCGCCTGGGTGCCCGCCAGAATGCCGGGCGAGCCGGTGGCCTGCTGGTAGCGCGAAATGAGCGGATTCCAGAACTCGTAGCTGAGGCCGGAGGTGTGCGTCGCGAGCTGGCGCACCGTGGCGCGACGCGCCGGCTTGCGCAACACCGGGCCATCCGGGCCGATGGACTCCAGCAGCCGCATTTGGGCAAACTCGGGAAGCAACGATTCGACCTCGGCGTCGAGCGACAGCCGGCCGCGGTCCACGAGCAGCATCGCGGCCAGGCCACCGATCGCCTTGGTCATCGAGAAGATGCGAAACACGGTGTCTTCCCCGGCAGCGCGGCCCGGGTTGGCCTCGCCTGCGCTGCCGCTCCATACGGTGCCATCGCGGTTGCCGATCATGGCCACTGCGAAAGGCAGGTCTTCGCGCGCCACAGCGCTGAGGATCACGTCGTCGAGTTCGTTCATTCTGTCTCCGTGTCACGGCCCTCGATGCGGGGCCGATACGCGAGGAGTCTAGGAACGCGAACCGGTCGCAACGCGCCGTTGCGTGCCCGTGTTTGGGTCTGTTCGTGCCAGCCGCACAGGCGTCGCGCGGACCTCAGGGCCGCGCAGAAGCGCGGAAGTCGCGCGGGCCGACGTGGCGCAGGCGCCGGAACTGGCGCGCAAAGTGCGAGCCGTCGAGGAAGCCGCAGCGCCGCCCGATCTCGGCAATCGTCAGATGCCTGAATCTGCGGTCGACCATCAGCCTGGCGGCCTCGTCGATGCGCACCTGCATCAGCGTTCCGGCGAAGGTGTGCTTGCGCGCCGCGAAGGCACGGTGCAGGCTGCGCAGCGAAACCCCGCAGTCGAGCGCGATGTCCGATGCGACCAGCCCCGGCTCCGAAAGACGCGCGCGGATCGCGTCGACGCCGCGCTCGAAGGGACCGCGTTGCACCCTGGCATCGAGCCTCTCGCTGCCGCTGGCCAATGCGAGCAGCGCACCGAGCTGGTCCTCCACCAGTCGGTCGGGCAGCGGCAAGCGGGCCAGCGCACGGGGGACCAGGGCTTCCTTGGCGCCTCGCAAGGCGAGGCCCCAGCCGTCGGTGGCCTGGAGTGGCCTGCCGACGAGCCTGGCCGGGTCGGGAATCCAGCGTTCCAGCCAGCCGATCGGCATCTCCACGGACAGATCGTCCAGCCCCGCACCGAACCCGAATTCGTACGGGATGCGCGAATCGACAAGGACCGATTCGCCCGGCTGCACCAGGTGGTCGTGCCCGGCATGCCGGATGCGCCACGCGCCACGAGGCTGCGAGATGAGGTAGTAGGCGTTCTTGTCGCCCCGGGCGATCTCCACGGGATCGCGGCTCACGCGCTGAGGCGATCCTTGCACCTGGAACGGCACGATGCATGCCAGCGGGCACAGCTCGATGCGACCGAAGAATTCATGCGGCTCGGTCGGAACCAGATCCATCTCCACGACCGACTGGTGGACCGAGTCTCGCCAATAGCGCGCACGCTGGTCGGGCGCAACCTCTTCAGTGGATCTGAAGTGCAAGGCTCGCATGCATCCTCCTTCCAGGCGCAGGTTCACTGCTGGCTCGCCTGCAGCATCGCCGCCATCTTCTGATGGATCAGGTTGACCGCCTTCAGGGGTCGCAGCATCACCTTGAACTCGGTGATCCTGCCTTCGTCGTTCCACTTGATCATGTCGACCCCGTTGATGCCGATGCCGTCCAGCTCGAGCTCGAACTCGAGCACCGCGTCCCGCTCTCCCGTGAGCTCTCGAACGTAGCGGAACGAGGGGTTGAAGAAGACCTGAAATGCGGCGGCGAGGTACTTCTTCGTGATGGCTTTGCCGACTTGCGGCGTGTGGACCACCGGTGAATGGAAAGTCGCTTCGTCGGCAAGCAGCGCGTCGAGGCCTGGCGCGTTGCGTTCCCTGACGAGTTGATGCCAGGCGGCGATCGGGCTGGATGACATGATTGGTTTCCCCCAACAATGCGGATGAGGCCGCGACTCTGCCCCGGACCGGCCGGAAAGACAAGCGCCGCTCACGCGGGCTGGGCGGTCCGCGAGCGGCCTTTCCCCGACTTGGCTTCCAGCACCTCGCCCAGCACGCGGACGCCCGCATCGACGGCCGCCGCCGGCACGCTGCCGAAGCCCAGCACCAGGCCGTTGTCGCTGACCGGCGTGATCGCGAAGCGGCCGATGGGCGAGGTGCTGACCTGGCGCAGGTCGGCGTCGTGCGCCGCCGCGGTCTCCGACACGTGGGCCGGCAGTCGTGCGATGGTGTGCAGGCCGCCGTGCGTCGGCACGATGTCGAGCAAGCCGGCGAGGCGCCGCTGGCAGGCTTCGGCCAGGGCCTCGTAGCGTTCCAGGTACAGGTGCCGCATGCGGCGCAGATGGGCCGAGAAATGCCCCTCGTCGATGAACTCGGCCACCACCGCCTGGGTGTGCGACGGCACGCCCTGCAGGAAGTGGCTCATGATCGTGCGGAAGGTATCGACCAGGGCCGGCGGTGCCACCAGGTAACCCAGCCGCAGCGCCGGAAACAGCGATTTGCTGAAGGTGCCGACATAGATCACCAGACCGGTCGTGTCCACGCTCTTGAGCGTCGGCAGCGGCCGGCCGCCGAAGAAAAACTCGCCGTCGTAGTCGTCCTCGATGATCCAGGCGCCCGCCCGCTCGGCGGCATGCAGCAGCGCGAAGCGGCGCTCCAGGCTCATCACGCTGCCCAGCGGCTGCTGGTGCGAGGGCGTCACGAAGGCCAGCCGGAAGCTTGGCGCCAGGCGCAGGCCCTCTTCGACGCACAGGCCTTCGTCGTCGACCGGCACCGGGACCAGCTCGGCACCGGTGGCGATCAGGCTGTTGCGCGCGCCGATGGCGCCGGGGTTCTCGAACCAGATCTTGTCGCCCGGATTCAGCAGCGTCGAGCCGATCAGGTGAAACGCCTGCTGGGCGCCGCCGACGATGAACAGCTGCTCCGGGTCGCAGGTGATGCCGCGGTTGGCGCGCAGGTGCGAGGCGATGGCGCGCCGCAGTTGCGGCGAGCCGTTCGGGTCGCCATAGCCCATCAGTTCGTCGCGCCCGCCGCGCAGGTACTTGGCGGACAGGCGCGCCCACTGCGCGACCGGGAAGGCGTCGAAGGCCGGCAGCGCCGTGGTGAAGGCGCGTGCCACATGCGGCAGCCGCTGGCGAGTGCCGAAGCGCTGCACCGCCTGCGTCATCACCGTCGACAGCACCGGCGACGCTGCCCGGACGGCCGCGGCCTGCGATCTCGCGGGCATCGGGCGGCTCGCGCCCAGGGCGGCGCTGACGAAGGTGCCGGCACCGGTGCGCGACTCGACCAGTCCTTCGGCGGTGAGCCGGTCGAAGACCTCGATCACCGTCGTGCGCGACACCCCGAGGTCGCGCGCCAGGGTGCGGCTGGCCGGCAGGCGGTCGCCGGCCTGGAAACCGCCGGTCAGGATCATCTCGCGCAACGCCACGCAGACCCGGGTGCTCACCGGCTGATGGGACGAGGGGTCGATGCGCAAGGACAGCAGCAGCGATCCGCCGGCACGTTTGACCATCGCGTCTCCTGATTGTGGTTTTCAAAATGGTATCAGCCAAACATCAGAATGGACCTGTCTCCAAGGCCACTTCACGCGGACCATCTGGCCATTCCAGTCCCGGCACAGGCACCAGCTTCATGAAGATCCAGAAGATCGAGACCTTTTGCAACCTGCATGTCGGCTTCGTGCGCGTGACCGCGGAAGACGGCGCGCAGGGCTGGGGCCAGGTGTCGCCCTACAACGCCGACATCACCGCGCAGGTGCTGCACCGGCAGGTCGCGCCCTGGTCGCTGGGGCGGGGCGGGGAGGACCTGGATGCGCTGGTCGACCGCATCGCCGAGCGCGAACACAAGTTTCCCTGCGCCTACCTGTACCGCGCGATCGGCGGCCTCGACACGGCGCTGTGGGACCTGCGCGGCAAGCGCGAGGGCCGGAGCGTGTGCGAGCTGCTGGGCGGCACGCCCGGCCGGCTGCGCGCCTATGCCTCGTCGATGAAGCGCGACATCACGCCTGAGGACGAGGCCCGCCGCATGCTGCGGCTGCGCGACGCGCACGGATTCGACGCCTTCAAGTTCCGCGTCGGCGCCGAATGCGGGCACGACGTCGACGAATGGCCCGGCCGCACCGAGGCCATCGTGCCCACGATGCGCCGCGCGCTGGGCGACACGGCCGCGTTGCTGGTGGACGGCAACAGCGGCTTCTCGCCCGCGCGTGCGATCGAGGTCGGACGCCTGCTGGAAGACCAGGGCATCGAGCACTTCGAGGAGCCCTGTCCCTACTGGGAGCACGCGCAGACGCAGCAGGTGCGTGAGGCGCTGAAGCTCGACGTCACCGGCGGCGAACAGGACTGCTACCTGCCGATGTGGAAGCACATGATCGCCACGCACACGGTGGACATCGTCCAGCCCGACGTCTGCTACGTCGGCGGCCTCGCGCGGACCCTGCGCGTCGCTGCGATGGCGGCGCAGGCGGGCCTGCCGTGCACGCCGCACAGCGCCAACCTGTCGATGGTCACGGTGTTCACGATGCACCTGCTGCGGGCGATACCCAACGCCGGCAAGTACCTGGAGTATTCGATCGAGGGCCCGGACTACTACCCGTGGCAGGAGGGGCTGTTCGTGCACGCGCCGTACGAGGTGCGCGACGGGCACGTCACGGTCCCCGACGAACCCGGCTGGGGTGTGGAGATCGATCCCGAATGGCTGGCGCGGTCGCGCTACCAGGTGTCGGAGCGCGCCGCGTGAACGCCGGGCTCCAGGCGCTGGTGCGCGAGGCACAGGCCACCGGCTGCATCGCCGACCTGCCCGGTGAGCACTTCATCGACGGCCGCTTCGTCCCCGCGGCCCGCGGTGGGCGCATGGAGACCTTCGACCCGGGGACCGGCGAGGCCTTCGCCTCCTTCGCGGCCGGCGATGCCGACGATGTGGACGCCGCGGTGCGCGCCGCACAGGCGGCCCTGCGCGGGCCTTGGCGATCCATGACGCCGGCCGAGCGCGGCCGGCTGCTGTGGCGCATCGCCGGGCGCATCCGCGCCTCGGCCAACCGGCTGGCCGTGGCCGAGACCCTGGACTCCGGCAAGCGGCTGTCCGAGGCGCTGGGCGACGTGGCCGGCGCCGCCGCCACCTTCGAGTACTACGCGGGGGCCTGCGACAAGCACCAGGGCGACAGCATCCCGCTGGGCACCGACCATCTGGCTTTCACGCTCAACGAACCGGCCGGCGTGACGGCCCACATCATCCCGTGGAACTACCCGCTGTCGACGGCGGCGCGCGGCATTGCGCCGGCGCTGGCGGCCGGCTGCACGGTGGTGGCCAAGCCAGCCGAGCAGACGCCGCTGACCGCGCTGATGCTGGCCGAGCTGTGCGCGCTGGCCGGGCTGCCGGCGGGAGTCTGCAATGTGGTCACCGGCACCGGTGCGGCAGCCGGCGCGGCACTGGTCCGGCATCCGGGCGTGCAGCACATCAGCTTCACCGGCTCGGTCGCGACCGGCATCGACGTGATGCAGGCGGCGGCGCCGCACGTCACGCGGCTGGTGCTCGAACTGGGCGGCAAGTCGCCGGTCGTCGTGCTGGCCGATTGCGACATCGAGCAGGCGATCGAAGGCGTGCTGGGCGCGATCTACGAGAACGCGGGGCAGATCTGCTCGGCGGGCTCGCGCCTGGTGATCGCGCGCGAGATCCACGAGGCCTTCGTCGACCGGCTGCAGGCGCGCGCGCAGGCCATGCCGTTGGGGCACGGCCTGCGCGACTGCGGCATGGGGCCGGTGAGTTCGCTGGCGCACCGCGACAGGATCGCGGGCTACGTGAACCGGGCCCGCGAGCGCGGCGTCAGGGTGCGCACGGGCGGGCAGGCCTGCGCCGATCCGCAGACCGGACGCGGCTGGTTCTACCCGCCCACCATCCTCGACGACGTGCCCGCGCTGGACGAGGCGGTGCAGCACGAGATCTTCGGCCCGGTGCTGGCGGTGCAGGTGTTCGACGACCTGGCGCAGGCGGTGGCATTGGCCAACGGCACGGCCTACGGCCTGGTCGCCGGCGTCTACACGCGCAGTTTTGCGGCAGCGCACCAATTGGCACGCGACATCGATGCCGGGCAGATCTTCATCAACGAGTATTTCGCGGGGAGCATCGCGGTGCCGTTCGGCGGCAACAGGCGATCGGGCTTCGGCCGCGAAAAAGGCCTGGAAGCCTTGCGCAGCTACAGCCGGATCAAGTCCGTGGCGGCCAGGATTTCCTGAATGGAACTGGTATGGCGAAGTTTCGAGAATGGCACTGTCCGGCCGACCACCCGGTTTCTAGACTGCGCCACGATGGGGGAACACCGTGCAAGATCGACCGACAAGGAGTGAAGCAATGAAGAGCCCTTTGATTCGCAGGCGCCTGACGCTGGGAGCGCTGGCCGTGATGGGCGCGTTGCTGGCGCACCCGGCCGCCGCGCAGCAGCAACTGACCATCGTGTCCTTCGGCGGCGCCTTCCAGGAAGCGCAGATGAAGGCCAAGTGGGCGCCCGCTGCCAAGGCCCTGGGCATCACGCTCAAGGAAGAAACCTACACCGGCATCGCCGACCTGCGCCTGAAAGCCAAGGCCGGCGCCGTGACCTGGGACATCGTCGGCAGCGGCGCGGGCAGCGCCGCGCGCGCCGGTGCCGAAGGCCTGCTGGAGCCGATCGACTACAAGACAGTGGACGTCTCGACCTTCGGTCCCGGCCTGGCGTCGGAGTTCTGCGTCGGCGGCACGGTGTTCTCGAACGTGTTCGCGTTCAACACCAAGACCTATCCGGACGGCCGTCCGCAGCCGCAGACCTGGGCCGACTTCTGGGACGTGAAGAAATTCCCCGGCAAGCGCTCTTACCGCAACGCCGTGGCGGGCTCGCTCGAACCGGCGCTGATGGCCGACGGCGTGCCGCCCGAGAAGGTCTACGAAGTGCTGTCCGCCCCGGGCGGCATCGAGCGCGCCCTCAAGAAGATCAAGGAGCTCAAGCCCCACATCGCCGTCTGGTGGTCGTCGGGTGCGCAGCACGCGCAGCTGATGAAGGACGGCGAGGTCGACATGGTGACCGGCTGGAACGGCCGCTTCGACGGCGTCATCAAGGACGGCGGCAAGGTCAAGTACGGCTACAACCAGGCGATCCTGGATGTCGACTGCTATGCCGTGCCCAAGGGGGCGCCGAACCAGGCGCTGGCCATGAAGTTCCTAAACGAGATCGGCAAGCCGCAGTACCAGGCCGAGCTGGTGAAATTCATCAACTACGGGCCCACAAACAAGAAGGCCTTCGAAGGCAGCGCGATCGATCCGGTCGTGGCCAGGGGACTGCCTACTTATCCGGACAATGTTTCGAAGCAGATGCTGCTCGACGCCGGCTGGTACCTGAAGAACGAGGCCCGGGCGGCGCAGCTGTACCAGAACATGCTCACCGAATAGCGCTTGCGGCCTCGGCTCCGCGATACTCGACCAGGGGCCCGCCCGACGGGCGGAGACTTCTCTTCCAGAAAGCAGGTTGATGCATGGTGCGCAATTCGTCGCTGCCGATCTCGATGCGGCAGGTGACCAAGAAGTACGGCAATGTCTTCGCACTGGACCATGTCGACCTGGACATTCGCAGCGGCGAGTTCCTCACGCTGCTGGGGCCTTCCGGGTCGGGCAAGACCACCCTGCTGACCGTGCTGGCCGGCTTCACCCGGCCCGACCACGGGAGCCTGAAGTTCGGCGATGCCGAGATGATCACCACGCCCCCGCACAAGCGGGGTGTCGGCATGGTGTTCCAGAACTACGCGCTGTTCCCGCACATGAGCGTGGCCGAGAACGTGGCCTTTGCGCTGCGGCTGCGCGGTGTCGCGCGCAGCGAGAGCGCCGAGCGCGTGGAGAAGGCGCTCGACATGGTGCGCCTGGGCGGCTTCGGCGCCCGCGGCATCGACCAGTTGTCGGGCGGCCAGCGCCAGCGGGTGGCCCTGGCACGGGCCATGGTGTTCGAGCCGCGCATCATGCTCATGGACGAGCCGCTGTCGGCACTCGACAAGCAGCTGCGCGAGCACATGCAGATCGAGCTGCGGCAACTGCACGACAAGCTCGGCATGACCACCGTCTACGTGACCCACGACCAGCGCGAGGCGCTCACCATGTCGGACCGCATCGCGGTCGTGAATGGCGGCCGCATCGTGCAGCTCGACACGCCCCGTGCGATCTACGAGCGCCCGGCCCATCGCTTCGTGGCCGAGTTCATCGGTGAATCGACTTTCGTGCCGGTGACGGTGGTGCAGGGTCACGTGCGGCTGGCCGAGCGCACGCTGCGCGCCGCCGAGCATCCGGGCGTCGATGGCGCGCGGCTGCTGATGTTGCGGCCCGAGCGGCTGCGGCTGCTGGACGCGGGGCCGGTGCAGGCCCCCGACGGGCTCAATGTCTTCGACGGCCGGCTGGTCGCGCAGGTCTACCAGGGCGACAGCGCCCTGTTGCATGTGGCACTGGACGGCGGCACGATGGTCTGGCTGCGGCATGCCACGCACGGCACGGGCAAGGCCGCACCGGAGCCGGGCGCCGCGGTGCGGCTGGGCCTGAGTCCGCAGGACACCGTGCTGCTGCCGGCCGAAGGTTCGGCGGCATGACGGCGTTGACCGCGGCGCATGCCGGGCAGACCCACGCGCAGCCCATCGCGACGCCGAACGCGCAAGCGCTGCGCCGCGTCGCGCAATGGGAACGCCTCGGGCTGCTGGGGCTGGTGGCGCCGGCATTGCTGCTGATCGCCGTCACCATGCTGGCGCCGGTGGGCTGGCTGTTCTACCTGTCGCTGTTGTCGGACGACGGCCAGTGGAGCTTCGAGCACTACCAGCGGATGTGGGAGCAGCCCTCGTACTGGCGCACCTTCGCCACCACTTTCCAGGTCAGCCTGATGACCACCGGCCTGTGCATGCTGATCGGCTATCCGCTGGCCTACTGCCTGTCGGAGCTGCCGCGGCGCGCGGCCAACCTCTGCATGATCGCGGTGCTGCTGCCGCTGTGGACCTCGCTGCTGGTGCGCACCTATGCCTGGCTGGTGCTGCTGCAGCGCAAGGGCCTGGTCAATGGCTGGGGCATCGCGCTGGGCTGGTGGGACGAGCCGCTGGCGCTGGTGCACAACCTGACCGGCACGCTGATCGGCACCGTGCACGTGATGCTGCCGTTTCTCATTCTTCCGCTGTACTCGGGCATGCGCGCCATCGACCGCGACTACCTCAAGGCCGCGGCCAACCTGGGCGCCTCGCCGGCACGCAGCTTCTGGCTGGTGTTCCTGCCGCTGTCGCTGCCCGGGCTGACCAGCGGCGCCGTGATCGTCTTCATCCTGTGCCTGGGCTTCTACATCACGCCGGCCGTGCTCGGCGGGGGCAAGGTGATCATGGTGTCGAGCCGCATCGCCAACGACATCGAGGTGTTCTTCAACTGGGGCGCGGCCAGCGCGCTGGGCGTGGTGCTGCTGGTGCTCACGGTGGCGGTGATCCTGGCCGCGTCCAGGCTGATGGGCGCGCGCGGTTTGCTCGGCGGGCAGGAGGTGCGATGAGCGTGCCCGACTGGCTCAGGCATCCCGTCACGCAGACCCAGGTCACCCGCGGCCAGCGCCTGTGGCTCTACGCGCTGGCGGCGCTCGTGATGCTGTTCCTGGTGATTCCGACCCTGATCGTGATCCCGATGTCGTTCTCGGCTTCGCAGTACCTGGAGTTTCCGCCGCGCGAATGGTCCATCCGCTGGTACGCGAGCTACTTCGCCTCGTCGTCCTGGATGCAGGCGACCGCCACCTCGCTCAAGGCGGCCGCGCTGACCACGCTGGTGGCGACGCCGCTCGGCACGATGGCGGCCTATGGCCTGCACGCCTCGCGCTGGCGCTTCGCGGGGCCGATGACGATGCTGCTGCTGACGCCGATGGTCGTGCCGGTGATCCTGATCGGCATCGGCGTGTTCTACGCCTACGTGAAGCTCAAGATGGTCAACACCCTGCTGGGCCTGGCGCTCGCGCACAGCATGCTGGCGGTGCCGGTGGTGATGATGGTCGTCGCGTCGGCGCTGAAGTCCTTCGACCTGAACCAGGAACTGGTGGCGCGCAGCCTGGGCGCCTCGCGCGCCCGGGCCTTCTGGCTGGTGACCCTGCCGCAGATCCGCTTCAGCGTGGTGACCGCGGCCGTGCTGGCCTTCCTCACGTCGTTCGACGAGGTCATTGTGTCGCTGTTCGTCTCGGGCGGCGACCACTCGACCCTGACGCGCAACATGTTCAATGCGCTGCGCGACCAGGTCGACCCGACCATCGGCGCCATCTCCACGCTGATCATCGCCGTGACCTCGCTGCTGCTGGTGTTCACGCAGTTCGTGGGAAAGCGCGTTTGATGCGCACTGAAGGCGCCATCGCTTCGTGACGGAATTCGACTTCATCGTCATCGGCGCGGGCTCGGCGGGCTGCGTGCTGGCCAATCGCCTCACGGCCTCGGGGCGCCATACCGTGCTGCTGCTGGAGGCCGGCGGCAGCGACCGGCGCTTCTGGCTCAAGGTGCCGATCGGCTACGGCAGCTCGTTCTACAACCCCTCAGTCAACTGGATGTACGGCACCGCGCCCGATGCCGGCCTGGCCGGGCGCGAAGGCTACTGGCCGCGCGGCAAGGTGCTCGGGGGCTCCAGCAGCATCAATGCGATGGTGTTCGTGCGCGGCCAGCCGGCCGACTTCGACGAGTGGGCCGGCATGGGGAACGCCGGCTGGGGCTGGGACGACGTGCTGCCTTGGTTCAAGAAGCTCGAAGACAGCGACCATGGCCCCAGCGCCTGGCGAGGTGTCGGCGGGCCGCTGCATGTCAGCGACGTCACGCACGCGGTTCATCCGCTGTGCCAGGCCTATCTGCGCGCCGGCTCGGAGCTCGGCCTGGCGCTCAACGGCGACCTCAACGGCGCCAGCATCGAGGGCGTCGGCACCTACCAGATCACGACCCGCAACGGGCTGCGCGAATCGGCCAGCACGGCCTACCTGCATCCGGCGATGAAGCGCGCCGCGCTGACCGTGCGAACCGGTGCGCAGGCGACGCGCATCCTCTTCTCCGGCACGCAGGCCTGCGGCGTGCGCTACCTGATGGGCGGCCAGGCGCATGAGGTTCGTGCGCGGCGCGAGGTCATCCTCTCGGCGGGCGCGATCAACTCCCCGCAGCTGCTCCTGCTGTCGGGCATCGGCCCGGCCGCGCAACTGCAGGCGCACGGCCTGCCCGTCGTGGCCGACCGGCCCGCGGTAGGGCGGAACCTGCAGGACCACCTGTGCATCGACCATCTCTACCGCTCGCGCGTGCCGACCCTCAACACCGAGCTCGGGCCCTGGGGGGCCAAGCTCTGGGCGGGCCTGCGCTACCTGGCGGCCCGAAGCGGGCCGCTGGCGCTCAGCGTGAACCAGGGCGGGGGCTTCGTGCGCTCGCGCCCCGGGCTGGACCGGCCCAATCTGCAGCTCTATTTTTCTCCGTTGAGCTATCTGCGGGCCCGTGCCGGCAAGCGCGAGCTGATGCGCCCCGACCCCTATCCCGGCTTCCTGCTCGGTGCCCAGCCGTGCAAGCCGACCAGCCGGGGCCATCTGCGGCTGCAGGGGCCCGACCCGCTGGCGGCGCCCGTCATCACGCCCTGTTCGCTGGACACCGAGAGCGACCGCCGAGACATGCTCGAGGCGACCCTGTTCCTGCGCAGGCTGGCGGCCACGCCGGCCCTGAGCGCGGTGATCGAGAGCGAGCTGATGCCGGGAGGCCAGGTCCGCTCGCACGAGCAGATGATCGAAGACATCCGCCAGCGCGCTTCCACGGTCTTTCATCCGGTGGGCACCTGCCGCATGGGGCCCGATCCGCTGGATTCGGTCGTCGATCGCCACCTGCAGGTGCACGGCGTGCAGCGGCTGCGCGTGATCGATGCCTCCGCATTTCCGACGCTGCCCTCGGGCAACACCAATGCGCCGACCCTCATGCTGGCCGAGAAGGCCGCCGCCGGGGTGCTGGCCGATCACGAGGAACAGAGCCTTCGATGAACCACGCTGCCACCGATCTCCTGGCCGATTGCAAGCTGGCGCCCTATTGGTGGGACGACGTGCCGCGTCCGGCGATTGCCGAATCGGCGCTGCCCGGCACGGTGGACGTGGCGGTCGTCGGTGCCGGCTACACCGGCCTGCATGCGGCGTTGCAGACCGCGCGCGGCCAGCGTTCGACCCTGGTGCTCGACGCGGAGGAGGCCGGCTGGGGCTGCAGCACGCGCAACGGCGGCCAGGTGTCGACCAGCATCAAGCCCGGCTTCGACCTGCTGGCGCGCCGGCACGGCACGACGCGGGCCTTCGAGATCCTGAAAGAAGGGCAGCGCTCGCTGGCCTTCATCGGCGACTTCATCCGCCGCGAACAGATCGACTGCGACTTCGGCGCCGTCGGCCGCTTCCATGCGGCGCACAACGCCGCGCAGTACGAGGCCCTGGCCCGCAGGGTCGGCGAGCAGCCCTGGGGCCTGGAGGTCGACGCCCACATGGTGCCGCGGGCCGAACAACGCCGCGAGCTCGGCTCCGACGCGTACTGGGGCGGGGCGGTGTACACGCAGCATTGCTCGGTGCACCCCGCGCGCTATCACCAGGGCCTGCTGGAGCGCGCGCTGGCTGCCGGCGTGCAGGTGGCGCCGCGCACGCCGGTGGCGCGCATCGAAAGGCAGGGCGAGCGCTTTCTCGTGCATACCGCTCGCGGCGCCGTGCTGGCGCGCGACGTGGTGGTGGCCACCAATGGCTACACCGGCGCCGCCACGCCCTGGCTGCAGCGCCGCGTGATCCCCATCGGCAGCTACATGATCGCGACCGAGGAACTGCCGCCGGGCCTGATGGACCGCCTGATCCCGAAGAACCGGATCGTCAGCGACACGCGCAAGGTCGTCTACTACTACCGGGCCTCGCCGGACCGCAAGCGCATCCTGTTCGGCGGCCGCGTCTCGCACCAGGAAACCGACCCGCGCGCCAGCGCGCCCAGGCTGCACGCCGACATGGTGAAGGTGTTCCCCGAACTCGCGGGCACGCGCATCAGCCATTCGTGGTGCGGCTTCGTGGCCTACACCTTCGACGAGCTGATGCATGTCGGCAAGCACGAGGGCATGCACTACGCGATGGGCTATTGCGGCGCCGGCGTCGGCACCTCGAGCTATTTCGGCATGCGCGTGGGCCAGCAGGTGCTGGGCCTCGCCGAAGGGCGCACCGCGCTCGACGGCCTGGCCTTCCAGACCCGGCCGCTGTACCGCGGAAACCCCTGGTTTCTGGCGCCGTCGGTGCTCTACTACCGCTGGCGCGACCGCCGGCCCATCTGATATCAGCCGGCCGCGGCGCCGCGCCCGAGCAGGGTCGTCAGCTCGCCGCTGTCGACCAGTTTCTGCAGCTCGGTCGATCCGCCGATCAGCACACCCCTGACGAACACCATCGGGATGGTCGGCCAGCCGGTCCACATCTTGAGTGCGTTGCGCTCGCGCCATCGGCTCAGATAGCTGCCGTACTCGAGGTAGAAAAACGGTTGCTTCGCCTGCTCGAGGATCTTGCGCGCCTTCCTTGGAAACGGATTCATCGCCATGCCGACTACCACGATGTCGTTGGCCTCGATCGCCTCCATGACCTCGCGCACGATGGCCTGGCGGTTCTCGGCCAGCCGGGTGCGGATGGCGGGATGAATGTGGGCTTCGTCGAGGACGGGACGGGACATCGGTGACTTTCTCTGGGTTGCGAAGACGGGATCCGTTGCGGATCGCCTGGCCCTCGGGGGCGCGGCCGATTCTGCGCTACCCCATCCGCTGCCGATAATCTTGCGCCCGACCCCATGGCGACGGAATGCGTAATAAGCTCGCCGATCGAACGAACCTGATCTGGCGTCTTTCATGATTACTCAAGCGGAGCTCGTGCTCCTCAAACTGCGCGAATTGATCCTCAACGGCGAATTCCTGCCCGGCACTGCACGCTGTCACGCCCATCGGTCTTGACTCGATCGCCTGGGCGCCGCGGGATCTGCGATGGGGCAATGATCTCGCAGGTGTAGCCCTTGGCCTTCAGCGCACGCTGCAGTCCGAACCCTGTCGGTCCAGCCTCGTACACGATGTGCAATTGCTCCGCGGTACCGACCTTCGCCAACACCTTCAGCAGCTTGTTTACGTCATGCGTGACCTTGCCGATCAAGCGCCCGGGCGCTCGACCTGGCTCGGCCGCCGCCACGCTGATGCTGTCCTTGTGGACGTCCAAACCCACGTGAATCTTGCTACGCTCTTGCATGGCCGGTCTCCTTGTTGCTGACGACGCAAGTCACAGCATGTAGCTCTGCGTTGTTGGACGCAACCTACGATGTTGGAGACCGGCCGCCTGGCGGCGACCATCATGTCTAGATCTGCGCGCAGAACCCCGGTATTTGGGCCTCGTTCACTCACACCGAAAGCTAGGTGGCCAACACCATCTGATCGGCGCCAACGAACGGAAGCGCGATCGCCATCGGCGCAAAGCACGACGATGAAACCTTGGGCGTCGACGGCCTGTGGGCTCCCTGGAAGGACCGGCGACAGGGGAATGGCGCATCAGTTTCGCGTCCGAAACAGTTGAGCTAACACTCACCCGGCAGCCACTGGTCGTTGAGCTGCTTGGGCTGACCCTCACCCCAGAATCTCTCCATCGCTTGCATCCGGCTGGAGCGCTCCGTGGTGAGATAAAGGCCGGCCTTACACAAATTCGAAAAGGGGAAAACCCTAGATTGGGGAAAGATGCTTTACCACTAAATTAACCTCTACGCACGTTGGTCAATATGTCCGACGTGGCGTTGACCTACGGCTTTTTTGCACGTGAGCCGATTCGCGGCGCAGTACCGGGAGCAGTTCGGCGGTAGTCCATCCGAAACGTTGCGGCGCCTGCAATTGATGCCGTGGCGGTCACCACACCGCCGTCTTTGTTCGTGCGGGAGTGAATACCTGCAGGAAGCGATTAATCTCGCCTGCCGAAAGAGAACATTCGGCTGCTCGACCAATGCTTGGCGCAACCTGCTTGCCCGCACGTCATTCGCCGCCTGGGCAGCCTCGGGCGGGGAGGGGAAACCATGCTGACCATTCTTGACACAGAGACCTTCGATCCTGGTTTGCGCTTCGCCGTGTTCCAGCAGGCGGTGTGCCAGATCGCCTACCTTGGCGCATACCGCTCGGGCGACAAAGCGTTCAACGCCCGCATCCGGCGTAGCCAGGTGGGGTTCTGCGAGTTCTCCTTCGTCGACTTCGATGCAGTGACGATCGAACGCAGGTTGGGGGATATCGAGCGCGACCGCCAGAATGACTATCTTTTGGCACTGCACGTCGGCGGCAGTGTGCGCATGAGACACCTGGACCGCGCCATCCATCTCCACCAAGGTGACTTCGCGATCTTCGACAGCGCGCTGCCCTACCTGATCGAGGCCGACAGCCCCGCCCAGCGCATCGTTGCGCGCTTTCCGCGCAGCGAGTTCGCGCGCCGGGGCCTGGCCACAGAGGCAGTGTGCGGGCGTGTCTACAGTGGACAGCAGGGAACCAGCGGACTGGCGTCACGCCTTCTGCGGGTTCTGGCCGGAGAGCCCGCCGACCTGGTTTCGGAGGCCGGGCATTCGCTCACCACCACCTTGATCGACCTGATCGCGGAGGCCGAGAGCGAGGACGGTGCCGTTGGCCCGCTCAGTCTCTCGCGCGACCACATCCTGCGGCGAACCCGCACCATCGTGCTGACCCACCTGGCGGATCCGGAACTGTCCGTTGCGCGGGTTGCAGAACTCGCGGGCATTTCCGTGCGCTACCTCCACCAGGTCTTCGGTGCCACGGGGACGACACTGCACAAGTGGATGGAGGACGAACGCCTGCAACGGGCCGAGCGGGCCTTACGAAGCCGGCACCAGCGCCAGCGCACCATCCAGGAGATCGCGTTGGGCTGCGGCTTCAACGACCCGGGCCATTTCGGTCGCCGCTTCCTCAAGAAGTACGGCAAGACGCCGAGCCAACTGCGTGCAGGCAGCCAGGGGCATTGAGCCGTCCGGGTCAGCGCGCTGTCGCCGAGCCGCGTCCATCGGGCGCGCCGACGGTCGTGGGCGCATGCGCCGGGCTGTTGCGGACCAGGAAATCCAGCACGGCCCGCTCGAAGCCAGCCGGACTCTCGATGTTCAACAGGTGCCCGGCGTCGGGCAGCAAGGTCAGCTCTGCCTGCGGGATGAGGCCGGCGATCTCCCGCGACATGTCCAGCGGCGTGAGCGGGTCGCTCGCGCCGCAGACGATGTGAGTGGGCACGCGCACGTGGTCCAGGCGGCTGTCGGTGTCCTCGCGCACCAGAGCCTCGATGCTCTTGATGTAGCTGTCCTTGTGCAGGCGGGCCATGCTGTCCACCAGTTGCCGGAAGGCGGCCTCGGTGGCGCGGGGGCCGAGCAGCGAGCGCGCCACGGGCTCAGCGATGTCGGCCGGCTCCAGCCCGTTGAGCAACGGCTCCTTGCGCGAGCGGACGAACTCGGCCTTTGCCTCGTCGCTGAAGCTACCGAAGCCCCTGAAGGTCGCGCACAGGGTCAGCGTCAGCAGGCGGCCAGCATGCCGGCGCGCAAAGTCCAGCGCGATGCGACCGCCCATTGACAGCCCGACCACATGGGCGCGCTCGGCGCCGAAATGGTCGAGCACACGCGCCAGGTCGTCGGAGAAGTCGCTGAAGCGCAGCGCGCCATCGTAGTCGTCGCTGTCGCCGTAGCCCCGGGCATCCCACGCCGCGGCGAGGAAGCGCTGGCCGAAGATGGGCAGGTTCCCGCGCCAGTTGCACCGGTTGCCGCCGACGCCGTGCAGGAAGACGACGAGCTCGCCGCTCCCCATGTGGTCGAGGGCGATCCGCGGGGCTGGCCCGATCCGGACTGTCTCTATATAGGACATGACTGAAGTCCCCTGGTGGTCAAGCCTCGCGCTGTCGCGCGGGGTCTTCGTGCACCCAGCTGAACAGCTCGGCGTTGCCGAATGGCAGATACTTGAGGCCGCTGTCCTGGTCGACCCGCACCTGCACCAGCGCTGGCTTGCCGGAGGCCTGGGCGCGCTGGAGCGCGGGCGCCAGTTCCTCAATGCGTTCGACGTATTCGCCGTGGCCGCCGACGCCCTGGATGAGCTGGTCAAAGCGGGTGTAGGCGAACCGGGCTTCAGGCGTCTCGCCCATCTTGTGGTGCAGCGCCGCCAGTTCGGCGGCATAGGACTGGTCGTCGTTGACGATGACGATGACCTGCACATTGTGGCGCACCGCGGTCTCGAGCTCCATGAGGTGCGGGCCCAGTCCGCCATCGCCGGTCACTAGCACCACGGGGCGATCACCGACGGCCAGCTTGGCGCCGATGGCGTGCGGCAGGCCGGCGCCCATCAGGCCGAACGTCACGTTCCAGAGATAGTCGTTGCTGCGCTGCTCGAAGGCGTCGTTGACGTAGACGCCGGTGAGGCCGCATTCGGTGACGATGACCGCGTCGTCCGGTACGGCCTCGCGCGCCACCGCCATCAGCTCGTAAGGATGGATCGGATGCCTGCCGCGGGCCTCGTCGATGCGGCGTTGCCGCTCCTGCAGGAAAGCTGCACGCCACAGCGCGAGCTTGGGATGCGGTGGGCGTCCGCCGGTCGCGCGCAGCGCCGCCACCAGCTGCGGCAGCACGTCCGGCAGCTTGCCCAGCAACGCCAGGTCGACCGGCCGGTTCAAGCCGAAGGCCGCGGGGTCCTGGTGGATCAGGATCCACTTGCGGTCCGCGTCGCCCTTCGCCCAATGGCGCTGGCGGCCGTAGTTGACGTGTTCCGGAATGTCGGTGCCGATGGCGATCACAAGGTCGGACGCATCAATGACCTCGCGTATGGTGTCGCTGCTGAAGTTGATGAAGTGGTCGTCGGACTCGGCCACCGTACCGCGCGCCGTCATCGGGCTGGTGGCCGGGCAATTGACCAGGCGCGTGAGGGCATGCACTTCGGCGAAGGTTCGCGTGCTCTGGATTTCCTCGCCGGCCAGGATCAGGGGTGAGCGCGCCGACTTAATCAGACGCACTGCCTCCTGCAGCGCCGCATCGGCCGCCGGCTGGTGCTGCAGGCGGTAGCGTGCCGGCGACGCCAGCGGGCCGTATGTCCATTCCTGCTGATGGCCTTCGTAGTCGACTTCCAGGTACACCGGGCCGGGCCGGCCGTTGAGGGCTTCGCGAAAGGCGTGCTGCACCATCTCGTCGACCTGGCGCGGATGTAGGATCTTGCCGGACCATTTGCAGATGTCGCGAAACGCCGGCCACAGCGTGTCGCCATGCAGGAAGCGGCCGGTGCGCACACCGGTGGTCGACTCATGCTGACGCGAGGCGCCGACCAGCACCACCGGGATGTTCTCCGCGCGGCAGCTCACGGCACCGGGCAACATGTTGGCCGCGCCCGGGCCCTGTGCGCCCATTGCCACCTGCGGCTTGCCGGTGAGGCGGTAGTAGGCCGCTGCCATGAAGACGCCCGCCGACTCGTGACGCGCGCCCACCATGCGCAGCCCCTTGCGCAGGGCGTGCTGCTGGATGTCCATCAGCGAGAGTTCGCCGTGACTGAAGAGGATCTCAACCCCCTCCTGCAGGAAGTTCTGCACGATCCGCTCCCCGGCGGTCATTCTGGTCTTATCCGACATCGATGGTCTCCTGTGCTCACATTGGGAAATATCCGACCGGCACGCCTTAGCTGCGCCGGAATTGCTCGATCTGGGCATCCAGGAAGGCCTGCATGCCCGCTCCGTAAGGTGGCCGCTGCTGCTGAAGCGCGGCCTCAGGCTGCTTCTGGACGAAGACTGAGACGCCGTTGCTGAAGGTTCTAAAGCCCTCGAAACCGCGGTAGCGCCCCATACCGCTGGCTCCGGAGCCGCCGAAGGGAATGTGCTCGTAGAAGATCTGGCACAGGACGTCGTTGATCAGCAGGCCCCCGGTCTGGATAGACTGCGTGACGAGCGCCTGCTCGTCGGCGTCCTCTCCGAAGTAGTAGGCCGACAGCGGGTTGGGCCGGGCCTGGATGTAGGCGAGTGCTTCCTGCACTGAGCCGTAGGGCAGGATCGGCAGGATGGGGCCGAAGATTTCTTCCTGCAGCACGGCCATCTCTTCGGTCGCGCCCAGCACCACGGTCAGGGGCAGCTTCCGGCTGCCGGCGGCGTCGCTATCGGCGTGCGGCTGCGTCAGCAGAGTGGCGCCTTTCGCGCGGGCTTCGTCGAGCAGGCCTTGCAGGCGGCGCAGATGCGCCTCATTGATGATGGCAGTGTAGTCGTCGTTGCGGTGGATCGTCGGGTACAGCTTCGCTGCCTCGGCCAGGATTCGGTCTGCCAGCGCGCGCTCCTGCCCGGCCGGCGCAAGCACGTAGTCCGGCGTGACACAGACCTGGCCGCCGAAGGCCAGCTTGCCGTGCGCCAGGCGCGCCGCTGCTTCGTCGTGCCGCGCGCTGCGGCCATAGACCACGGGGCTCTTCCCGCCCAGTTCCAGCGTCACGGGAGTCAGGTTCTCGGCGGCAGCCCGCATCACGTGCCGGGCCACGGTGGAGGAGCCGGTGAACAGCAGATGGTCGAACGGCAGACGGGTGAAGGCGCTGGCGACGTCGGCCGCGCCTTCGACGATCACCACTTCCTCGGGCGCGAAGGTCTTGGCGATCATGCGCGCCACCAGCGCCGAGGTGGCCGGCGAGAACTCCGAGGGCTTGACCATCGCGCGGTTGCCCGCCGCAAGGATGCCGGCCAACGGCAAGATGGTCAGAAGCACTGGCCCGTTCCAAGGGACCACCACGCCCACCACGCCGACCGGACGGTAGTGCACCGCCGCCCGGGTGCCGGACTGGGCCACGTAGTCTGGCAGTTCCACCGGCTGCGGATCCAGCCAGCGCGGCAGGCTCTCCATGGTGTAGCGGATGGCCGAGACGCCGCCGACGATGTCGGCCGCGCGCGTCAGAGCGCGCGAGCGCCCCTGGAAGTCCTGCGACAGGGTACGCACGATCTCGTCCTCGTGGTCGAGCAGCATGCGCTCCAGGCGCCTGAGCCGGTCCAGCCGGGTGGGGAAGTCGGGAACGCCCTCGCGCAGGAAGCTGTCTTTCTGCGCCTGCAGAAGGCGCTGCAGGCGGGCAGCGTGGTCGATCGAGGCGGGGGTGGACATGGCAAGTACCTTTCGGAGAAGCAAGAAGAAGCGTGTGGCGACCCGGCGGACCGAGCATTAGCGGCGCCGCAGCCAGCGCCGCAGGCTCGCGCCGCCGGTTGCCGCGATAAGCACGATCCCGGCGAACAACTGCTGGGAATAGGCCGGCGCGCCGATAAGAAGCAACCCCAGGGTGCCGATGCCGATCGTGTAGACCCCGATGACGGTGCCCAGGATGTGAAAGCGCCGCCGGGCCAGCGTCACATAGCCCAGGAAGGCGGCGGCAAAGGCCGGCAGCAGCATCGAGGTGCCGAACAGCGGCGTCAACGAGCCCTGGCGTGCCGTGTAGACGAAGCCGGCGAAGCTGGCCAGCACGGCGCATCCGACGTAGGCCAGCAGCACCCGACGCTCGACCCGGATCCCGGCCATGCGGCTGGCCGCCCGGTTGCTGCCAATGGCGTACAGGTGGCGCCCTGTCGCCGTGTAGCGAAGGGCCAAGCCGAGCAGCACCGCGAGCGCCGCCATGTAGAACAGCGGTGCCTGCAGGCCGCCAACGCTCCAGGTGCCCCAAAAGAGGAAGGCATCGGTGAAGCCGGTGAAGATCACCGAGTTGCCCGTGACCCACAACGTCAGGCCGTCCAGCAGACTGGACAGGCCGATCGTCGCCACCAGGGCGGGGATCTCTAGTGCGGTGACCAGCCAGCCGTTGGCCAGACCGATGAGGACCGCGCTGGCGAGCACGGCCAGCAGAGCGGCCGGGACGGGCCAGCCCTGGCGCGTGATCAGAACGGTGGCCAGGGCGCCCGAGAAGGAGGCGCAGGCCCCGATGGACAGGTCGAACTCGCCAACGATCAGCACCAGCGTCAGGCCGCAGGCGAGCAGTGCCAGCAGCGCGCCGTCGTTGAGGATCGTGGCCAGGTTCTCCAGCGTCGGGAAGACATCGGGCATGGCCAGGGCGAAGCCCGCGACAAGTAGCCCCAGGAACACCACTGGCGCCAGGCCGCCCGGTCCCGCGTCTGCGCCCCGCGTCGGGGTGCTGGGTGTGGCCGCGGCTGGCTCGTGCAATATGGAAGCGGACTGGGCTTGCCTCATGGGGTCGTCTCCAAGGAACTGTGTTTGGAAGTAAGAAGGCGGTGCAGCATCGCGTCCTTGGAGATCCCAGTGCCGGCAAGCTCGCCGTGCAGCGCGCCGTCCCTGAGCAGCAGCACCCGGTGGCACAGTGCTTCGAGTTCCTCCAGTTCGGAAGACGCGACCAGGACCGCACGCCCCTGCGCCGCCATCTCGCGGATGGCGCCGTAGATTTGCGCCTTCGCGCCGATGTCTACGCCATGCGTTGGCTCGTCGAGCAGCAGCAGGCGCACGGGGCCGACCAGCCAGCGCGAAAACAGGACCTTCTGCTGGTTGCCGCCTGACAGCGCGGACATCGGGGCATGGATCGATGGCATGCGCACCGAAAAGTGCTGGATCGCCGCCCCGGCCTCGCGTTGCTCCGCACGCCGCCGCACGAAGCCGCCCGCGCGAAAGCGCGACAGCCACGGCAGCGTCACGTTCTGCCAGATCGGCAGCGCATCGACGTAGCCGTCGTGGTTGCGGTCTTCGGTTACCAGCGCTACGCCGGCGCGCAAGGCATCCGGCACCACGCGGATCGTCTGCTCCTCGCCATCGAGCCAGATCCGCCCGGTACGTCGAGGCAGGGCGCCGAACAGCAGCTTGAGAAGGCGCGAGCGGCCGGCGCCGCCGAGTCCGGCGATGCCGACGATCTCCCCTCGGGCAACGGTGAAGCTCAACGGACCCATCAGCCCGTCGCCCAAGTCCTGTACGTGCAGCCGCGGCGGACCAGTGTCCGGCGCCACTGCCGTGCTCCGCGCGAAGACCTGCTCCACTGTGCTGCCGACGATCTCCTCGACCAGGCTGGTCTCGTCGAACGCGGCCAGGGGCCGGGTGCAGATCCTGCGGCCGTTGCGCAGCACCGTCACGCGGTCGGCGATGCGGAAGACCTCTTCCAGCCGATGGCTGACGTAGATGATGCCGACGCCGCGACTGCGCAAGGTGCGGATGGTCTCCAGAAGAATGCGGACCTCGGGCTCGGACAGAGCGGCCGTGACCTCGTCCAGCACCAGCACCGCAGGACTGCGTTGCAGAGCCCGGGCGAGCGCCACCATCTGCCGCTGGTGGGCGCTGAGTACGGCCAGCGGGCGCCGCGGATCGACCTGCAGGCCCAGAGCGGCCAGGCCGGCGGCGCAGTCCCGATGGTGAGCTCTCCAATCGATGAGGCCGCAGCGCCGGTGGCCGAAGGGCAGGCCGAGGAGGAAGTTCTCGGTGATCGAGAGTTCGGGCGCGAAGGCAGGCCGCTGGTGGACAAAGCCGATGCCCGCCGCCGCTGCATCGCCGGGGTGCCTCAGGCGCAAGGCCTGTCCGGCGAGGCGCATCGCGCCCCGGTCCGGGGCATGGTCGCCCGCAAGAATGCGGATCAGCGTCGACTTGCCGGCGCCGTTCTCGCCCACCAGTGCATGGATCTCGCCTGGACGCAGATCGAAGTCCACGCCCTGCAGTGCCTGCGTGCTGCCGAATGACTTGGCGATCTGCTCCAGTTCCAGAACCGGCGCCAGGCTGGCGCGGGCAGGATCCGGCTTCGGCATGGCCGTCACTGGCCGGACTTCCAAAGCGCTTGGTACTTCGCCTTGAAGTCCAGGCCCGGGTCGTAGCGCTTGCCGGGCCTGGCGTTGGCCTCCTGCACCAGTTGCAGCGGGAAGTCTTGGTTAACGCCTACCTCGACCTTGTTGATCGCACGGTTGCATTCGTCGATGCCGGCCCATGCCACCCATTCGAGGCCCCAGTTGATCGTGGCCGCCTGCCCGCCGCCGGACGCGATGGCGCTGAGGGCCACCGGTTCGCCGTCGAAGCCGAGCGTGCGGATCTCCTCCCGGCCGCGCKGCCGCGCGGTCGCCAGGACGGGCACCAGGGCCTCGTCGTAGGGGCCGACAACCCATTGGAGGCTGCCCTTGGCGTGTTTGGTCAGCAGCGCCTGGGTCTTCGTGATCAGATCGGGGGCACCGGCACCGACGTTGAATTCGACCTCCTCGACCACCCGCGCCGTGTTGCCGCCGTGGGCGGCAAGGTAGTCCTTGACGCCCCGCACCCGCTCTGCCAACTGGGGGAAGGCTGGTGCATTGAACAGCACGACGTTGCCACCACCCTTGGCCACGATGAAGGCGCCCAGCAACTTGCCGGCGGCATTTTGGTCGATGCCGTAGCCCACGTCGCCGCCGAACTGCCGCGGATCGTCGGCAAAGCCGGTGACGAAGGCGATGCCCTTTTCCTTGCCGCGCTGGATCTGCGTTCGGATGTCGCGAGAGGGAGAACCAAGCGTCAGCACGCAGGCCACGTTGCGATTGATCGCGGCATCGACAGCCTTCTGGGTGACCGCCGGATCGCCGGTGGCCTCGACCGCCACCACCGACCACCCGATCGCCTTCGCCGCAGCCGTGGCGTCGGCCAGCAGCGTCTGGCAGACCGAGAGCATCAGGGGGCAGGGAACGACCGCGACCGTCGCGCCCTTGGCCGGAGCCGGCGAGCGCTCCGCGCCGCGCCAGCGGACCGCGCCGTCGCCGAGCGTGTCGCGTGACATGACGGAGGCCGAGGCCTGCCCGACGACACGCGATGCGAAGGCGCGCGGGGTCTCGGACTGCGCGAACGACAGCCCCGGAAGGGCCAAAGCCAGGGCAAGGGAAATTAGGCCCGAGGGGCGGGCAGGGCTGCGCATGATCTGTCTCCTAATGTTCGTTGTTCCGCAACAGAGCGGCTTCAGCGAAATGTTAGGGCGGACGGGGTTCAGGCAGCCCGTGGATCGTGCGCGATAGATCGGTTTTTTGTGCAACTCGGCGGAAGGCTACTAGGTCTCTCAGCGCTGCTGCAGGCGCGCCTCGTTGGCTTCCTGGATGTGGTGGAAGTTGCTCTCGAGCCACTGCCAGCGCGGCCACGTGGGCCGCGGCCTCGGCGCCGAGCGGCGTGAGGTCGTACTCGACCTCGAGCGGAAATGACCGGATAGGACGTGCGACGCATCAGCCTGCCGCCTTCTAGACGTTGCAGCGTATGGGCCAGCATCTTCTCGCTCACTCCCGCCCCACGCACCTTCAAGGCCAGCGTATCGCCGGCGACAACAACGGTACGCAGGAGGCATCCTCATGCTCGGGTTCATTTCAGCCATTCAACACAGGGCATCCATGACCAAGAGCTACAAGCAAATCCAGAAAGAAATCGACGTTCTTCAACGGCAAGCGGACAAGCTCCGCTCCGCAGAAATCGAAGGCGTCGTCTCGCGAATCAAAGTCGCTATCAACCACTACGGCCTCACAGCCCATCAGCTCTTCGGAGCAAAAGCGCTCTCGCCCAAGACTCGCTCGGCGGCAGGCATGGTGCCCAAGTACAGCGATGGAAATGGCAGGACTTGGAGCGGCAGGGGAGAACGACCGACCTGGCTACGTGATGCGATCGCATCAGGCAAGAACCTCGAGGATTTCGCGACCCAAGGCAATCCCTCTGGGAGGGCAGTGACTCCGAAGCGGAAGGCAAGGCATCAGTATCGCGACCGAAGCGGCAATACTTGGTCTGGGATGGGCCCCAAGCCCCGGTGGATTAAAACAGCACTTGAAGCAGGCATGAAGCTGGAAGAGCTACAAGCCTAGGACATGGCGAGCATGTACCGCGCTCGTGCGGACACATAGCAATCGCTCAACGGTGTTCAGATGCCGCTTACTGTATGGATCTCCATCACAGGAGGACGGCGATCCACCGTGCATCCTGCTCGCTGTAGTCGAAACGCACATAGCGCGTGAGCTCCATGGAAGAAACGGAGGCTCTCCTCAGGACGGGAGTGCATGTTCCACCAAGGTTTCGGGCAGACGGCGTGTGAAACCCATCGAGTGCCGCGTCATCCAAAGGTTCATCCGCGAGCAGGCGGAGCAGCCGCCAAAGCCGTTCCCTCAATGCTCCGAGGCAAACGGGCAAGCCGTGGCGCAGCGCGGCACAAACCCGTATGACGCGTGTCCTGAAGGCACGACCGCAGTGGCAGAGGGCGTGGAGGTCATGCAAGGGCTGCCTCCTCAAGCAGCCGGCCGGTATTCAAACTCTTTCGCTACTTTGGTGAATCCCGACAGCAGTGTCGTGCTCTTCACCGGCATCGGCGATGGCGAAGGAAAAACCAGCGCGTCCGGGAAGAAGGTTTGCGCCGGCAAGGCGCTCGGCTCCGTAAGCTTGGTCTACACGCAGGGCAGCGGAGACGCCTCGTCGATGACCACGAAGACAGTCCAGGTCTTCGACTCCATATCGACCATGGACCCGGTGAAGGGGAGCCCGATGTATGTCGATGTGTTCATCAATGGCAAGCAGTACCGCCGGGTGCGCTTCTGAGGTGGCCATATATGTTGCGTAGCTCGATCCTCGAAGCCGCCTTTGTCGCATTCGCGATCGTCATGGCATGCCTGCTCGCTGCCGGTTGTTCATCACGACCAGAGCTCAAGAGTCCCGATCCGCAGGCGACTGAAATGCCGATCAACACGCCGGAAGCAGCGGCCGAGCTGCAGCGCATTCACGGGCGATGAAGCTCGTTGAGTTCATTTCGGTGGCGAGCCTTGTATTGCTCGCAGGACGCACGCCGGCGGAGAGCCTGGAAGTCCCGGCTGCAGCGCGTACTCCTGCCGCAACGGCTGCGAAGGCCGAATCGCCCGCTCCGGCACAACCCACCCCCAAGGATCTGCAGACCGGCCAACTGCAGATCCTCAACCAGGAGCGCGCACAGAGCCTCGCCCTACTGGCATCCGAGATGGCGGCAGCGAACAGGGACAGCTCGGAAGAACGCGCCGACCGGATCAGACGGCTGCAAGAGGACATCAGCGGGCTGGATCGAGAGATCTCGAGGGCCTCGAAGGCACCTCCGCCATCGCTGAGAAACACAACACCACGCGCACAACCCGGGCGCACCGAACCTGAGGCGAGAGCCACAGCAATCGCGTCCCCCACGACGAGCGACCCAGTCGCCTTCGAACGGTGGGACGTCTTCAAAAACTTTGGCAAGCAAGGAGCAACGCCATGAAGAAAATGAACTTTCAGCAACTTCTCACTGGGCAGCGCGCAAAGATCGCGACCGCAATGGCGCTCGCGGCCGTGCATGGCGCGAGTCATGCAGCCAACCTTGGTGGCTTGGACACCGCGAAAAGCACAGCGGAAGACGTCAAGACCGGGATCTATGCCTTTGTCGGCGTCCTGGCCCTCCTCTACCTGCTCTATCTCGGCGTGATGGCGTTCGCCGAAAAGAAGAGCTGGAGTGACTTCGGCTTCGGCGTCGTGCACGTGGCACTCGTCGGCGCTACGACAGCGCTTGGCACCTGGGCTTGGTTGCTCGGCCGCCGTCGGCGCCTGCGCCGGCGCCGATCTGATCGGCGAAGCGCTCGTTGCTGCGCTGTTAGTCCTGGCCAGCAACACGCTGCTGCGTCCGGTGGTCAACCGCATCAACCGGCGCCCCGTCCATGAGGAGTTCAGCGAAGCGACCTATGTGGTCTACGCGACCTGTTCGCGCAGCGCGCAATCCGAGGCACGGGAAAAACTGGTCGACCTGTTGGAGGCGGCCAACTACCCTGTTCGAGACGTCGCCCAGCATGCATTCGGGCAGCACGACGCCGAAATCGAAGCCACCTTGTACGCCACCGCGGTCGAGCCCGAGGACTCGACAAGGTCGTCAGCGAACTCGAGGCCCAGCCCGGCATCCGGCAGGCATTCTGGAATGCCAGGTCGGAGGACTGACCGCGAAGTGATCCAGTAGGGCCCGTTCACACCATTTCAGGCGCCTTTGCGACTTCGAAGAGACAGGAATTCCCGTCGCAGCGCGGCATCCCGCAGGAAGGTGCCGCGCATCACGCTGTTGGTCATGGCCGCATCGTTGTCCTTCACGCCGCGCCAGCGCATGCAGAAATGATCGGACTCCATCACCAGGGCCAGGCCGTCGGGCTTCACCCGCTGCTCGAGTTCATCGGCCAGCATCATGATCGCCTCTTCCTGGATCTGCGGGCGGCCCATGATCCAGTCGCAGATGCGGGCGTACTCCGACAGGCCGATCAGGTTGGAATGCGCGTTGGGCAGGATGCCGATCCACAGCTTCCCCATGATCGGGCACAGGTGGTGCGAGCAGGCACTGCGTACCGTGAGCGGGCCGACGATCATCAGCTGGTTCAGGCGCGACGCGTTCGGAAACTCCGTGACCGCCGGCATCGGGACATAGCGCCCGCGAAAGACCTCGGTCATGAACATGCGCGCCACGCGCCCGGCCGTCTGGTTCGTGTTGTGGTCGCTCTCGGTGTCGATCACGAGGGCGTGCAGCACCTCCTGCATCCTGCTGCGCACCTCGGCCTCCAGCTCCGCGAGTTCCCCCGGCATGAGGAAGGCCGAGATATTGTCGTTCGCGTGGTAGCGGCAGTCGGCACCGATCAGACGGTAGCGGATGCGGTCGGACGCGCTCATGGGCGCGGGCGGTGCTTCGGACCTGAAGATCGGGTCCGAGGGTTCTGTCGTTCTCAGCATGGGGCAGGTCGTGCTTCACAGCGACTTCAGGTACTCGGCCAGATCCGCGATCTCCTGCGCGCTCAGGCCCAGTCCGCGCTTCGCGTTGTAGGTGCTCGCGACGTCCTTGAGCGTCGCGGCCGACCCGTTGTGGAAGTAGGGCGCGTGCTGCCAGGCGCCCTTGAGCGGCGTGGTTCGATACTGCTTGCTCGCGGAGCGCGCGGCATAGCTCGGAGACTCCGGCTCGGCCATCGAGTCGGCGGGTGGGTGCAGCGTCGCGTTGGCATCCGTGAACAGGGCCCCGCTGTGGCAGCTCACGCACTTGCCGGCCCCCGCGAAGACGATCCTGCCTCGTTCAGCCGCGGCGGCATCGAAGCTGCCCGCCGGCGCGGCGGGTGCCTTCAGCGACAGCTGGTAGGCCTGCAGGGCCGGCAGCTTGCTCGTGACCAGGTCCTCGGTGCCGTGGATGATGTTCAGATTCAGGCGAGGCTCCGAGACCGACCCCTGGCCGCCCATCTCCGCCACGGCCACATATCGGTTCCAGTACGCGGGCTCGCTGCCGTCGCCGGTGAAGGTCACGCTGTGAATGCCCTCCAGCCCGTACGCCGGCGGGATCACCACCGGGTTGCTGATGCCGTCGACGTTGTGGCGCGGGTCGAACTTGCCCTTGCCCCAGGAATTGAAGACCGCCTTCATCGCCGCGTCCACCGCCGGCGACAGCGCGATGATGGCGCCCGGGTTCAGGTCCCGGTTCGCCCAGCCGTCGAGCCGCTTGCCGATGCCCGGCGCGAAGGAGTTGTCGACGGTCGAATGGCACAGCGCACAGGTGATGCCGACCCGGGTCAGCGCGTCCTTGCCCTTGACGGTCTCGACCTTGCCCTTGAGGCCGACCACGGCATCGAGCTTGAGCAGGGCAATCGTCGTGTCCGGGCTCTTGAGGTCGATGCTGCCGTCCTTGATGCCTTGCACCACCGCTGCCGGCAGCGCTTCGGCGTCCACCTTGAGGCCCACCGACAGCGCGGTCACCGGATCGACCGCGGCGCTGATGACTTCATGCATCCTCAGCGTATCGGTCCACTGGGCCTCGTCGCCGAAGGTGTCGAAGCGAAAGATAGCCTTTCCCTTCGCGATCAGCGCCGTTTGCTCGGCCTGCTGGGCCGCGGCCACCGCGGCGAACTGCTGAGCGCCCGAGTCGTCGGAGCCGCCGCCGCATGCGCTGAGCGAAAGAGCCGCGCTGAAGAGACTCGTGACCAGGATGCCGTGCGAGTCGACCGGGAGCCGCGACCTCGATGTGTGCTCTTGCATGACGTTTCCTTTTCTCATCGTTTCGCCGCCGCCTGCCTGCCGCACTCGGCGCCTGCGTTGGCATGCTGGAGGTAGGCGATCAGGTCGGCGCGGTCCTTCGGGTCGGCGATGCCGTCGTAGGTCATCGTGCTGCCGGGCACCACGCTCAGGGGCTTGGTCAGGAAGCGGTCGAGCGTCTTGTCGTTCCAGGTGATCCCGGACGCCTTCATCGCGGGCGAGTACCCGTAGCCGGGCACGCTGCCCGCGAGCCGGCCGAAGAGCCCGCAGTGCCGCGGTCCGACGCGATCGACGGCCAGCGCGTGGCAGGCCTGGCATCGCGCATAGACCTGCTCGCCGCGCACGGCGTCGGGCGCGGCGAGCGCGGGTCCGACGGCACCGAGCGCCAGCGCGGCGGCCGCCATGAGCCGGTGCGCGGGGGTCACGACATGAAGGCCGACGGGACCGGCGCCTCGCCGAGCGCCTGGCGCAGCACCGCCCAGTGCATCGCTTCGTCGCCCAGGATGCTGGCGGCGGCCTTGGCCAGGTCGCGGTCGCCGAACAGCGGCACCGCGCCCAGGTACGCGCTCACGGCACCCTGTTCCAGCTTGGCCGCGAACCTGAGCACGTCGGCCTGGGACTTCAGCTGTTCGGACGGAAAGCCATAGGCCTGCTTGGCCGTCACCGGCTTGCCGCCCAGCTTCTCGATGGTCTTGGCAAGCATGCTCGCATGCTCCTTGTGATGGCCCTGGAAGGTCACGGCCAGGTCGAGCACCGGCTTTTCGAGCAGCTTGCTCTCGGCGCCGAGCTGGTAGGCGGCGATCGCTTCGAGCTCCGCGCCCAGCGCGGTGTTGAGAATCTGGGTGTCGGCGGCATTCGCGCCGCCGGCCTTGGCGGCCAGCGCATCCTTGCCGGCCAGCAGCGCGACGGCCGCAGCCGACAGCACCAGCCCGGATCGGCCCAGGAACAGGCGGCGTGCCGCCATCGGGGTTGGCATCAAAAAGAACGACATGGTGATCTCCTCGTGGGTTGTCAGTCGCGGGGAATTTCCCGCTGGGTTGCAAGCTTTGCCAGCACGCCGCCGACGATGCGGTCGCAGCGGTCGCCGGCAAACGAAAATGCGTCGCCGACGGCGAGGTCGACATCGCGCGACAGGCCCTCGCGCAGCAGGCTGCGTGCGCGAAAGAAGCGCGTCCGCACGGTGGCTTCGGGCAGTTCGAGAACGACCGAGACCTCCTCGACGCTCATCTCCTCCACGGCGCGCAGCATGAAGACGGTGCGGTAGAGATCCGGCAGGCGATCGATGCGGGTCTCGATCAGCCGGCGCATTTCCTCCCGCATGGCCAGCCGGTCGGGCTGCCGGTCGATGTCGTCCTCCATCCACGGCTCCTCGGTGGGTTCGTCGCCCGGCGCCGAGGCGTCGAGGGGAATCACCCGCGCGCTGCGTCGGCGCAGGCGCGTCAGTGCTTCATTGACCACGATGCGCACTAGCCAGGTGGAGAGTTTTGCATCGGCACGAAAGCCGGCGAGCGCACGCCAGGCCTTGAGGTACGCGTCCTGCAAGGCGTCTTCGGTGTCGGCGTCGTTGTTCAGCACGCTGCGCGCGGTGCGAAACAGGAGCTGGTTGTGGCGCCGCATGATGGCTTCGAAGGCGGCCGCGTCGCCCTGCGAGGCGCGCAGCGCGAGCTCTGCGTCGGTGGTGCCTTCGAGCGCCACGGTGCGTGAGGGATGGTGTGCGTTGTGCATGTGGGCCTTTCACCCGTTAGACGGGGCGACTGCGCGGCACGTTTCAACTTTCGACGCCGCGGATCTCGCGCGTGCGTCCCGATCAGGACGACAGATGCGAGCTCAGCGCTTCTTCGACGCTCGCTGCGGACGCTGCGATGCGGGCTTGCCTTGGGTGGCGCGCGGGCTTGCCACTTGCCTGAGGCCGGCCAGCGCCGGGTCCACGAGCTTGCGGTCGCAATCCGCCGCGTAGACCGCATACGCGGGATAGAGAAATTCCGGCATGTCGGGCACGCGGCGCAGGCGCCCCGACTCGAGATGGGCGCGGACGACGTCGAGCCGGAAATAGCCGGTGCCCCCGGCTGCCAGAAGGTACTCGCGTCCCAGCGGGCCGAGGCCGGCCTTCACCGCGGCATTGGAGAGTTCGGGAAAGGCCAGCCCGTGCTGCGCAGCGAACTCCGGGCCCCAGTCGACATACACGTAGTCCGAGGCGCGCGGCGCGCGTGCGCGCTTGGCGGTGGTGACCATCACGAGCTTCTCCTCGATCAGGAGTTCGACGCGCAGCCCGGGACGATGCTGGGGCGCATAGACGATCGCGAGGTCCAGCACGCCGTCGGCCGTCTTGTCGAGAAGCTGGCCCGGAAAGCCGACTTCGGTGCGGATCGCCAGATGCGGCTCGGCGGAGCGCATCCACAGCATCCACTGCAGCAACAGCGGATCCCAGAGGCTGAGCTCGCAGCCGATGCTGAGCGCGGCGCGCCGACCGGCGGGCACCGCCACCTGGTGGCGCGCGCGCTCCCAGACCTGCACGAGGCTGGTCGCATGCGGCAGGAACTGCTCGCCCGCGGGGGTCAGCGTGGCGCCGGACTTGTTGCGGACGAACAGGGCGCGGCCCAGCAACTCTTCCAGCGTCCGCACGCGTGCGCTGACCGAGGTCGGCGTGACATGCAACTGTTCCGCGGCGCGCAGGAAGCTGCGCGTCTGCACGATCTCGAGGAAGGTCTGGGCGAGCGTGAGATCCATCCGGCATCCTGGTTTGGATGAGAAATCATTGCAGTGAAACGGCTATAAAACTCATTTTACTTTGATGAAGCCCGGAGGGATCATGATGCCCATGGGCCCCGCGCGGACGGCGAGGCCGCTGCATCGAAGGGCGCCTTCCGCGCCCCAACCCGAAAGGAGCGCACCATGAAAGCCAGTGACGACATGACCACGCCGCCCGGAGCGTGGCACGAGAGGGTCGAAGTGTCGTCGCCGGTGTGCTATGCCGAAGAGCTGGATGCGGCCTGTGTTCCGCCCATCGGCCCCGAGGAACTGCTCGACTCGCTGAACGAGTTGCTCGAAGCGGAGCGCGCCGGTGCCCGCGTCGCGATGCAGTTCATCAAGGCGGGCGGCGATGGCGCGCTCGGGCAGCTCGGCGAGCAGATCCGACGCGACGAAGTCAAGTGGTGCGGCATGCTCCTCCGGGCGATCCAGTCGATCGACGGCGCACCGAGCACCCGCACCGGCGCTTTCTACGACAGGGCGATGGCGATCGACGACCTGGACAAGCGACTGGCGTTCCTGAATCGCGGCCAGGCCTGGGTCGTCGACAGGCTGACGGCGCTGCTGCCGCGCCTGCGCGAAGGCGCGCTGCGCGATCACCTCGCCGAGATGTGCACGCGGCATGCGGACAACATCGTGCAGGTGGGCGGCTTCCTGGACCGCCGCGCCCTGGAGGCTACCTTCCCCGGAACACCGGCTCGCGCCGGGCGGCCATCGCCGCCACGCCTTCCTTGAAGTCTTCGGTGCCGAACTGCCGGTTCTGCTCGACGCTTTCGTGAGCGACCGCCTGCCGGATCGCTTCGACGAGTCCGGCGCGCAATGTGTTCCGGGTCGAGACCACGGCCAGCGGCGACGAGGTCGCGATCTCGGCCGCGAGCTTCAGCGCCTCGGCGCGCACCTGGGCCTGTGCCACCAGCACGTCGGCGAGGCCGATGGCCAGTGCCTCTTCGCCGCCGATGCGCCGGCCGGTGTAGAACAGCAGCGCCGCCTTTTGGGTGCCGACCAGGCGGGGCAGGGTGGTCGACAGACCGAAGCCCGGATGAAAGCCGAGCCGGTTGAAGTTGGCCGAGAAGCGCGCTTCCGGGCAGGTGACGCGAAAGTCCGCGACCAGGGCCAGGCCGAGCCCACCACCGATGGCGGGACCATGCACCGCGGCCACCATCGGCTTGGTGCAGGCGAACATCCGCAGGGCTTCGTCGTAGATCGGGTTGACGGCCCGCGGGCTCTTGCGTCCGGCGCTGTCGTCGGCCTTCGCGAAGTCGGCGCCCGCGCAGAACGCGCTGCCTTCCGCGCACAGCACGATCGCGCGGCAGTTCGCATCGGCTTCCAGTGCTTCGAAGGCGTTGGCCAGGCCGGCGATCAGCGGCGCGTCGAAGAAGTTGTGCGGGGGGCGGCGGATCTCCACGATGGCGACGTGCTTGTCGAAGCGAACGTCGATGTCGGGGTTGCTGAGGTCGGTGGTCATGCGGTGGGACTCCGGGTTCGGGGTTCAGATTTTCGGGGGCGTGCGCTCCGAGTAGACCCCAGACCGCGCACCGGCAAGAGCGGGCATGGCACACATCGTGCACAACGATGGCATGCTGCCCCTCGTGATCGAGACTTTCCCCCGACAACTCGGTAGATGGGGCGCGGGCCAGGCCCAGGCGCTGCGGGTGCTGCTCACCCTGGGAAGCCTGATGACGGCGTGCGGCGCGAGTGGGCGGATGGAGGCCGTGACCCCGCTGTTCCTGGGTGCCATCGCCAGCGCACTGGCCGAGACCGACGACAGCTGGCGCGGGCGCTATCGGGCCCAGGTCGTCACGCTGGTCTGCTTCGCGGTGGCCGCCTTCGCCGTCGCGGCCATGATCGATCGCCCCTACCTCTTCATCACGAGCCTCGCGCTCGCCGCGTTCTGGCTCACCATGCTCGGGGCGGTCGAGGCGCGCTACAAGGCGATCGGCTACGCCACGCTGATCCTTGCGATGTACACCACCCTGGGCATCGACAACCAGCCGCTGGCGGATCCTGTCGAGCGCTACCGCGAGCTGTGGCTCCTGCTCGCGGGCGCCGCCTGGTACGGGGTGTTCTCGGTGGCCTGGTGCCTGGCCTTCCCGGCCCAGCCGGTGCAGGCGCGGCTGGCCAGGCTGTACGCGGTGCTCGGCGACTACGTGCGCTTCAAGGCCTCCCTGTTCGAGCCCTTGCGCGGCATCGACATCGAGCGCAAGAGGCTGTCGCTCTCGCAGCTCAATGCGGAGGTGGTGGTCGAGCTCAATGCCGCCAAGGAAAGCATCTTCCGGCGCATCGGCGCGCGCGCGCCCACGGGGCGCATCGCGCGCTATCGCGGGCTCTACCTGATCGCGCAGGATGTGCACGAGCGCGCGAGTTCGTCCCATGACGACTACAACGCGCTGGCGGACGCCTTCTTTCACAGCGACCTGCTCTACCGCTGCCAGCGCGTGCTGCACCTGCAAGGCGAGGCTTGCCGGCGACTCGCGCTGTCGATCGAGCGGCGCGAGCCTTTCGCCGCCGACACCGCGACGGTGCAGGCGCTGGCGGAATTGCGCAGCGCGATCGCGCACGAGCGCCAGCATGCGCACGAGCCCGGGCGACTGGCGCTGCTCGCCTCGGTCGAGGCGCTGGCGCGCAACCTGGAGCAGCTCGACGGGCAACTGGCCGGCGCCAGCGAGCCCACGGCGCGGGCCGGGCGTACGGACATGGGCCTGCTCGACCGCTCGCCCCACTCCTGGCGCGACGCGGCCGAGCGCATTCGACGCCAGCTCGCGCCGCGCTCGCCACTGTTTCGCCATGCGCTGCGGCTGGCGGTCGCGCTCGTGGCCGGCTATGGGGTCATGCGCCTGATCCACCCGGCGCAGGGCTACTGGATCCTGCTGACGACGCTGTTCGTCTGCCAGCAGACCTGGGGCGACACCATGTCGCGCATGGGCCAGCGCATGGCGGGTACGGCGCTCGGCGTGGTGATCGGCTGGGCGCTGCTGGAGCTGTTTCCCCAGCATCTGCTCCAGGCGCTGCTGGCGGTGGCGGCCGGTGTGCTCTTCTTCGCGACGCGCGCCACGCGCTACCTGCTGGCGACGGCCTGCATGACGGTGCTGGTGCTGATGTGCTTCAACCAGGTGGGCGACAGCGGCGTGCTGATCGTGCCGCGGCTGGTCGATACCGCCATCGGCAGCGCGATCGCGGGGCTCGCCATGGTGCTGGTGCTGCCCCATTGGCAGGCGCGGCGCTTCAACGAACTGGCGGCCGCGGCAATGCGCTACCAGGCCCTTTATCTGCGGGAGATCGCCGCCCAGTACCGCGCCGGCGCCCGCGACGACCTGCCTTATCGGCTGGCCAGGCGCAACGCCCACAACGCCGACGCCGCGCTGGCGGTCGCGGTGTCCGAGATGTTCCGCGAGCCGGCCGTCGTGCGGCCGCGCGCCGGCGTGGCGCTGCGCTTCCTGATTCAATCGCACACCCTGTTGAGCTATCTGTCGGCGCTCGGCGCGCACCGCGTGGCGTTGCAGAGTCCGGCGCATGCCGAGGCGTTGCGCGCCGCGGCCGACGTCGCGGGCGAGGCGGTGGATGCATTGGCGGCGAATATCGAGCAGGCGTCCGCGGCTGCCGTCGAGGCGATGGCGGCGACGCCCCTGGCCGATCCCCAGGCGCTGGCAGGCCTGTTCGGCTCGGACGACGAGACCGACCCTGCGGTGCAACTGCTTCGCACCGAACTCCGGCTGATCGGGCTGCAGATCGAGGCCCTGCGCGGCTACGCCGTCCGATGGCTGCGGCTGGAAGAGGCTGGCGCGGCGGAAGGCGGGTAGGGCGATCCGGCGAGAACGGCCCGCCGGCCGTTCGGTCGCATGCGTGCGTGGCTTGGCGATGGCATGCGTGAGACGGGTTTTGTTCCCCATACGGAACAAAATGCCCTGCTTTGGCGCTCGTTGGCTGTATTTTCCGCCCAGCTTCGGGCAAACACTCATAAGAAAGTCGTTCGATTGCCTTGATTCGCCTTGATGTTTGATCAAACATCAAACATCAAGATTGTTGAAGACCCAGTACCCATGAAGGATCCGACTCCGACCCCGTTCGACCCCCTCGCGGCCCTGGAACCGATCGTCCGCTCGTCGGTGAATGAGTCCGTCTATCAGGCCTTGCGCAACAAGCTGATGCATGGCGAGTACCGCGCCGGGCAGCTGCTGGGCATCCAGTACCTGGCCGATGCGCTGGGCACCAGCACGATGCCGGTGCGCGAGGCGCTGCGCCGGCTGGTGGCCCAGCAAGGGCTGGAGCCCATGCCCAACGGCACCACGCGCGTGCCCCTGATCACCAAGGCGCGGCTTGACGACATCCGCCGCTCGCGCATCCTCGTCGAGGGCACCATCACGGAGTGGGCCGCCGCGCGCCTGACGCCGGCCACGCTGGACACGCTGGCGCGCCTGGCCGAGGACATCACGCGCGCTCGCCGCAGCCGCGACGGCATCGCGACCAGCCTGGAGAAGAACCGCGTCTTCCACTTCACGATCTACCAGGCGGCCGAGTCGCCCGTGATGATGGCCGTGATCGAAAGCCTCTGGCTGCAGTCGGGCGCCTACCTGCGCGCGACGCGCGAGTTCCTGCACACCGACCAGGAGCCCGCCGACCAGCTGCACGAATCCACCATCGAGGCGATCCGGCAGGGCGACTACGCCCGGGCGCGCCAATGCATCGAACTCGACGTCTCGTGGATCTTCGACCGCCTGAGCCTCGAATCGCTCGGCATCGATCTTCCCGCCCAGCCGCAACCCGGCTGATCGATCTCTCACCCCACTGAACTCCCACGACCCATGTTGCACAAGCACCGATCGAAAATGGTTACCCAGGGCCCCAGCCGGGCCGCCCACCGCGCCTTCCTGCGCGCCACCGGCATGGGCGACGAGGACATGGACAAGTCGCTCGTCGGCATCGTCAGCACCGCGGGCGACAACACGCCGTGCTCCAAGTCGCTGGGCCCGCAGGCCGACAGCGCCCGCCTGGGCGTGGCCGAGGGCGGCGGCTTTCCGGTCTCCTTCTCCACCATCTCGGTGTCCGACGGCACCTCGATGAACCACGACGGCATGCGCATGAGCCTGCTGTCGCGCGAGCTGATCGCCGACAGCATCGAGGTGGCCGTGCGCGGCCATGCCTACGACGCGCTGGTCGGCTTCGCGGGCTGCGACAAGACCCTGCCCGGCACCATGATGGCGATGGTGCGCCTGAACGTGCCGTCGGTGTTCGTCTACGGCGGCTCGATGCTGCCGGGCCGCACGGCCGAAGGCGGCGAGAACACCGTGCTGACCGCCATCGAAGGGGTGGGGCGCTACCAGACCGGCGAGATCACGCGCGCGCAGCTCGACCAGGTCGAGCGCAGCTGCGCCATGACGGTCGGCGCCTGCCCGGGCCAGTTCACCGCCAACACCATGGGGATGGTGGGCGAGACGCTGGGCCTCTCCATGCTGGGCTCGGCCACCATGCCCGCGGTCTACAGCGAACGCTACGCGCTGGCGCGCCGGGCCGGACGGCGCGTCATGGAGATCCTGCGCAGCGGCGGCCCGCTGCCGCGCGACCTGGTGACCCGCAAGAGCATCGAGAACGCCTGTGCCGCGGTCGCCGCCACGGGCGGATCGACCAACGCCGCGCTGCACATCCCCGCGATCGCGCACGAGGCGGGCATCCGCTTCACGCTCGACGACGTGGCCGAGGTCTTCAATCGCACGCCCCTCATCGCCGACCTGCAGCCGGGCGGGCGCTATCTGGCGCGCGATCTCGACGTCATCGGCGGCGTGCCCGCCGTGCTGAATGCGCTGCTGCGCAGCGGCCACCTGCATGGCGACACGCTGACGCTCACCGGCCGCACGCTGGCCGAGGAACTGGCCGCCTTCCCGGGGGCCGACGGCAAGATCGTGCGCCACAGCGACGCCCCGCTGCACCCGACCGGCGGCCTGGTCGTGCTCAAGGGCAACCTCTGTCCCAACGGCGCGCTGCTCAAGATCGCCGGCCTCAAGTCGCTGAGCTTCGAAGGCCGGGCCCGGGTGTTCGAGAACGAAGAGGCCTGCATGCGGGTCGTGACCGAGCGCGCCTACCAGGAAGGCGACGTGCTGCTGATCCGCAACGAAGGGCCCAAGGGCGGGCCGGGCATGCGCGAGATGCTCAGTGTCACGGCCGCGATCTATGGCCAGGGCATGGGCGAGAAGGTCGCGCTGCTGACCGACGGCCGATTCTCCGGCGCGACGCGCGGGATGTGCATCGGCTACGTCAGCCCGGAAGCCGCCGCCGGCGGCCCGATCGCGCTGGTGCGCGAGGGCGACCGCATCCGCATCGACGCCACGGCCGGGACCATCGAGCTGGACGTCGACGCCCGGGAGCTGGCGGCGCGCCAGGCGGCCTGGAAGCCGCAGGCCTCCGAGCGCCTGGCCGGCGCGCTCGAAAAGTATGCGCGCCTGGTCGGGCCGACCCATGAAGGGGCGGTCACGCACGCGGGCCGGGTCATCTGGGCCTACGAAGAACCCGAGAAGGCCTGAGCGATGAAGATCGGTTTCTGTGGTCTGGGGCTCATGGGCGCCCCGATGGTTCGCAAGCTGCTGGCGGCAGGCCATGCCGTGAAGGTGTGGAACCGCTCGCCCCAGAAGATCGCGCCGCTGGCGGCCCTTGGCGCCGAGGCGGTCGCCACACCCGCGCGGGCCGCCAGCGACGTCGATGCCGTGCTGCTGTGCCTCTATGACGCCGAGGCGGTCGAGTCGGTGGTGTTCGGCGCCGAGGGCGTGGTCCACGCCGCCGGCCTGAAATGGCTCGCCGACCACTCGAGCATTCCGCCCGAGGCGACCCGCGGCTATGCCCGGCGCCTCGAAGCGGCCTGCGGCGCGGTCTGGATCGACGCCCCGGTGTCGGGCGGCATCGCGGGCGTGGAGGCCGGGACGCTGGCGATCATGGCCGGCGGCCCCGCGGACCGCGTGGCGCAGGCGGCACAGGCCATGCGCGCCTATGCCGGGCGCGTCACCCACATGGGCACCAGCGGTGCCGGGCAAGCCACCAAGCTGTGCAACCAGGCCATCGTGGCGACCACCGTGGTAGCGATCGCCGAGGCGATCGGCCTGGCGCAGCGCAACGGCATCGACGTCGGCAAGCTGGCCGAGGCCCTGGCGGGCGGCTGGGCCGACTCGAAGCCGCTGCAGGTCTTCGTGCCCCGCATGATCGAAGTCCAGAGCGAATCGATCGGCGCGCTCTCGACCATGCTGAAGGACGTCGACACCGTCGCCGCGCTGGCACAGAAGAGCGACGCGCCGATGCCGGTGACCAGCTCGGTGCAGCAGGTCCTGCGCGCGGCGTCGGCGCTGGGCCTCGGCGCGGCCGAGCTGTCGGCTGTCGTCAGCATCATGCTGCCCGAGCGCCGCGCGGCTTTCGCGCGGACCGTGGGCCAGTGACCGCGCCGGAGCCCCGATGCGACTGGCTGCCAACCTGAGCTGGCTCTACGGCCAGCTGCCCGAGCCCGAGCGTTTCGCCGCGGCGGCCCGGGACGGTTTCACGGCCGTGGAGATCCTGCTGCCCTACGAGCAGCCCGCCGAGTGGTACGGCCGCATGCTGCGCGAGCACGGCCTGCAGCTGGTGCTGTTCAACACGCCCATCGGGCCCGCGCCGGGCCATCGGGGGCTCGCCGCCGTCGCGGGCCGGCAGGCCGGCTTTCGGCACGGCTTCGCGCGCGCCCTGGAGGTGGCCGAGGCCACCGGGTGCAGCCATATCCACGTGATGGCCGGCAACACCCTCGGCCTGGACCCCCAGGCCTGCCGGCAGACGCTGCTGGAGAACCTCGCGCATGCGCTGCCGCAGGCCGAGCGGCAGGGACGGGTGCTGACACTCGAGGCGCTCAACCGCATCGACATGGCGGGGTACTTCTATCACCTGCCCAGCGAGGCGATCGACATCGTGCGGCATTTCGACTCGCCGCACCTGCGCCTGCAGTTCGACTTCTATCACTGCGCCCGGGAGGGGCTGGACCTGAGCGCGGCCGTGCGCGAAGCCGCACCCTGGATCGGCCACGTGCAGATCGCCGGCACGCCGGACCGGCACGAGCCGGACCTCGGGCAGAACGACCAGTCCGCCGCGCTCTCCCTGCTCGCCGCGCTGGGCTACGAGGGCTGGCTGGGTTGCGAATACCGGCCGCGTGGCGACCCCCTCGAAGGCCTGCGATGGTGCGCGCCGCTGCGCGCCGAAGGCGTCATCGCCTGAGGCGCACGGTGCCCACCGATCTCCTTGCGCATTCCGTTTCCGCTGTCTCCCCCTCTTCATCAACCCTACGAAAGCTTCGCCCCATGACGTTTCCTCGTGCCTTCAAGACACTCACCCGCCTGGCCGTGGCCTCGGCCCTCGCCGCCTCGGCCGCCTGTGCTTTCGCCGAAGATGCCGCGGTGAAGATCATGGTCGGGTCGGTGGCCGGCAGCGGCACGGACGTGATTGCGCGCCACCTGGCGCTCGGCCTGCAGCAGGAGCTGAAGCGCCCGTTCGTGGTCGACAACCGGTCGGGCGCGGGCGGCCAGATCGCGGCGCAGGCGCTCAAGGCCGCGCGGCCGGACGGGCTGACGCTGTTCCTCTCGAACAGCCACACGGTGTCGATGATCCCGCTGACCACGCTCAACCCGGGATTCGATGCCCTGAAGGACTTCGCGCCGGTGGGCCTGGTGGCGATCCATCCGGACGTCTTCGTCATCAACCCGTCGACCATCGGCCACAGCGACGCCGGGCTGCGCGAGTTCGCCAGCTGGGCCAAGGCCAACCCCGGCCGGGGCAACGTCGGCGTGCCGGCACCCGCGAGTGCGCCGGTGTTCGCCGTCGACATCGTCTCGCGCGTGCTGGGCTCCGACCTGAAGTCGGTGCCCTATCGCGGCGATGCCCCGATGCTCCAGGACCTGATCGCCGGCCAGATCCCCGCGGGCATCGGCTCGGTGGGCGCGATGCTGCCGCCCGCCAAGGCCGGCAAGACCCGCATCGTGGCGGTCAACGGGACCACGCGCCTGCCGGTCCTGCCGGATGTGCCCACCTACGCCGAACTGGGCATCCAGGGATACGAGGAAGTCATCTTCACTGGCCTGTTCGCGCCGGCCAACACGCCCGCCGCGTTGATGCAGTCGTACAGCACGGCGCTGGCCAAGCTGGTGCGCTCGCCGGAGTTCGTCGAGACGCTCGCCAACATGGGCGTCACGGCCACGTCGAGCACGCCGGCCCAGCTGGCGACGCGGGTCAAGGACACCAACAAGGCCTGGACCACGATGGTCAAGAACGCCGGCTTCCAGCCCCAGTGAGGACCGCAAGGATGATCGTGGATCTCAGAACCTACACCCTCGGGATCGGCGCCGTGCCGGCCTTCCTGAAGCGCTATGCCCGCGAAGGCCTGCCGGTGCAGAAGCGCCACCTGGGTGCACCGGTGGGCTACTACACGACGGAAGTCGGTGTCCTCAGCCAGGTCGTCCACCTGTGGCAGTACGAGAGCATGGCCGACCGCGAGCAGCGGCGCAGCGCCCTCGAAGCGGATCCGCAGTGGCTCGCCTACAAGGGCAGGAGCCTGGCCGACGGGCACGTGGTGCGGCAGGAGATCACGCTCCTGAAGAGCGTCGATCTGGCCGCCCTGGCAGCGGAGCCGGCGCGATGACCGGTGCGCTGCGGATCCTCCAGCTCGGACGGCTGCCGCCCGGCCTCGAAGCGCAACTGCAGCAGGGCCATGACGTGCACCCCCTGTGGCGCGAGGCCGCCCCTGGCGAATTCCTGGCCGCCCGCGGCGCCGAGTTCTCGGTGCTGGTGACCCATGCCACGGCCGGCGCCGATGCCGCATTGATGGACCGGCTGCCGCGCCTGCGGGCGATCTGCAGCCTGGGCGTCGGCACCGACGCGATCGACCTGGAGGCCGCCCGGGCCCGGGACGTGGTCGTCAGCAACACGCCCGAGGTGCTCAACGACTGCGTGGCCGACCTCGCCGTCGGCCTGCTGATCGATGTGGCGCGCGGCGTCTCGGCTGCGGACCGCCACGTGCGCCGCGGCGACTGGGTGGCCAAGGGGCCGCCCGCACTGGGCGCGCGCTTCAGCGGCAAGCGGCTCGGCTTCCTGGGCATGGGGCGCATCGGGCAGGCAGTCGCCCGCCGCTGCGCCGGCTTCGACATGGACATCCGCTACCACACGCCCGAAGCGCTGCCCGACGCGCCCTGGCGCCACGAGGCCTCGCTGGTCGCGCTCGCCACCTGGGCCGACTTCCTGGTGGTCGCCTGCTCCGGCGGCCCCGCCACCCATCACCTGGTCTCCGGCGAGGTGCTGCGGGCGCTGGGGCCGCGGTCCTTCCTGGTCAACATCGCCCGGGGTTCGGTGGTGGACGAGAAGGCGCTGGTCGAGGCCCTGGAATCCGGCCAGCTCGGCGGCGCGGCGCTGGACGTGTTCGAACTGGAGCCGCACGTGCCTTCCGCCCTGCTGGCGATGGACAACGTCGTCGTGCTGCCGCACATCGCCAGCGGTACGGTGGAAACCCGGCAGGCGATGGCAGACCTCGTGCTGCGCAATGTCCGCCGCTTCGTCGAATCGGGCCGGCTGGAGACCGAGGTCAGGGCCTGAGCGTGCCTTCGGCATGGCGAGCGGGCGGCATCCTGCGGGCCGGAGCAGGCGATTAGGGTTAACCCTTATAATCGAGTCCGACCCAGGAGAACCCTCGCCATGTCCATCACCCTCGCCAACGGTATTTCCATCGATGCACCCGGCTCCGCGCCCGCCTCGCATCCCCTGTCGCGCGCGCTGGCCTTCGGCCTCCGGCTGCTGACCGGCTGGAAGGCGGTGGCCCCCGAGGCCCCGCTGTCGCGCAAGGCCGAAGCCGACGCGCTTCGGGAATGGGCCTGGACCTTCGCGCGCACCGACCGCAGTTTCTCGGACGACCTGTTCGCGGCCGCCGACCGCCACGAGCGCTAGCAAGGCACGGCACCCGACGGGCGCCAGCGGGTCCGTGCATACTGCGCGCAGCCAGCGGCTTGCGCGCGACCTGATCGCGCAGGGCTGGCACTTTCGGCCACTCGACAGGAAGACCCGACCATGACCCAGGCGCGCGCGGTGCAGCTGCACGAATTCGGTGGTCCCGAAGTGATGCGGGTCGAATCCATCGACGTTCCCGCTCCCGGTCCCGGCGAGGTGCAACTGCGCCAGACCGCCATCGGCTTCAACTACATCGATATCTACCAGCGATCTGGCAAGTACCCGCTGCAGGCGCCGACCGGCCTCGGCCACGAGGCGGCCGGTGTCGTCGAGGCGCTGGGCGAGGGCGTGGCCGACCTGCGGCCCGGCGACCGCGTGGTCTACATGAACGCCGGCGCCGGCGCCTATGCGGAGCGCCGCAACGTGCCTACGGCCAAGCTGGTGAAGATCCCTCCCGGCATCTCCGACGAGGATGCGGCGGCGGTGTTCTTCAAGGCCATGACCGCACAGTACCTGGTCAAGCGGACGTACCTGGTGCAGCCCGGCGACGTCGTGCTGGTGCACGCAGCCGCAGGCGGCGTCGGCCAGATCCTCAGCGGCTGGGCCAGTGCGCTGGGCGCGACGGTCATCGGCACCGCGGGATCGGCCGCCAAGTGCGAGGTCGCGCGGGCCGCGGGCTGCGCCGCCGCGATCGATTACTCGCAACCCGACTGGGTCGCGCAGGTGATCGCGGCCACCGGCGGGCGCAAGGCGCGCGTGGTCTACGACTCGGTGGCCCGGCACACCTTCATGGGCTCGCTCGACTGCACCGCGCCCTTCGGGATGGTCGTGCTCTACGGCGCCGCCTCGGGTCCGGCACCGGCCATCGAGCCCGAGCTGCTCAACAAGAAGGGCTGCCTGTTCCTGACGCGGCCTTCGGTCTTTCCGCACAACGCCGACACGGCGACCTTCCGCGCCAACGCCGCCGACGTCTTCGATGCGATGGCCAGCGGCGCGGTGCGCGCGAGCATCGGGGCGCGCTTCGGGCTGGAGCAGGTGGCCGATGCGCACCGGCTGGCCGAGAACCGGGCCGGCACCGGCGCGATCGTGATGCTGCCCTGAGGCGGCGGGGCGCGTCCCGCCCCATTCGTTGATCTGTTTGCCAGATCACACTGATCGAAATTGTGCGGTTTTGCTTTTTAGCGCAACTGCCTACCATGGACGCGCGAGAAGAGCCGGCGCGAGCCCAGCGCCTGGTGTCACAACGCCAACGATGAGACCCGCCGTGTTCAAATTCCTATCCCGCGAGCCGCTTCACGATCCGCTGGCGTCGCCGACGCCGGTCGCAGAGACCGAAGTCAAGACCACCACCTGCTACATGTGCGCCTGCCGCTGCGGCATCCGCGTGCACCTGAGGGACGGCGAGGTGCGCTACATCGACGGCAATCCGGACCATCCGCTGAACCAGGGCGTGATCTGCGCCAAGGGTTCGTCGGGGATCATGAAGCAGGTCTCGCCGGCGCGGCTCACGCGTCCGCTGTTGCGCAAGGCCGGCAGTGAGCGCGGCGCCGGCGAGTTCGAGCCCATCAGCTGGGAGCGCGCGTTCGACATCCTCACCGAGCGGCTCTCGAGGATCCGTGCCACCGACCCGAAGAAGTTCGCGCTCTTCACCGGCCGCGACCAGATGCAGGCGCTCACCGGGCTGTTCGCACGCCAGTTCGGCACGCCCAACTATGCGGCGCATGGCGGCTTCTGCTCGGTCAACATGGCCGCCGGCATGATCTACACCATCGGCGGCAGCTTCTGGGAATTCGGCGGCCCCGACCTCGACCGGGCCAAGCTGTTCGTGATGATCGGCACCGCCGAAGACCACCACAGCAATCCGATGAAGGTCGCGCTGTCGAAGTTCAAGCGCAACGGCGGCCGCTTCATCTCGATCAACCCGGTGCGCACCGGCTATTCGGCCATTGCCGACGAGTGGATCCCGATCAAGCCGGGCACCGACGGCGCGCTCTTCATGGCGTTGCTGCACGAGCTGATCGCCGGCGACCTGATCGACCACGCCTTCCTTCGGCGATTCACCAACGCGCCGCAGTTGGTGGTGCTGGACGAGGGCGAGCGCGAAGGCCTGTTCGCCTTCGATCCGGAGCGCGGACCGCCGGGCGACGGCCGCCATCCGCACAACAAGCTGGTGTGGGATACGGCCGGCGGCTGCGTGCGGCCGGCCTATCCCGAAGGCATCGCCGACGGCTGCGAGCCGGCGCTCGAGGGCCGCTACACGCTGGCCGACGGCACCCGGGTGGCGCCCTCGTTCCAGTTGCTGCGCGAGCGCGTCGCGGACTGCACGCCCGAATGGGCGCAAGCCATCACCGGCATCCCTGCCGCGCGCATCCGCCTGCTCGCGCGCGAGATGGGCGAGACGGCGCTGAAGCAGGCCTTCGAACTGCCGATCCCGTGGACCGACGCCTGGGGCAAGAAGCATCCGACCACGCAGGGACGGCCGGTGGCTTTCCATGCGATGCGCGGGCTGGCGGCGCATTCCAATGGCTTCCAGACGGTGCGCGCGCTGGCGGTGCTGATGAGCGTGCTGGGCACCATCGACGCGCCCGGGGGCTTTCGCCACAAGGCGCCGTACCCGCGCCACATCGTGCCCAACTACCGGGCCTTCAACTCGCCCGAAATGATCCAGCCCAACACGCCGCTCAACGCGGCGCCGCTGGGCTTTCCGGCGAGCCCCGACGAGCTGGCCATCAACCCCGACGGCTCGCCGATCCGCATCGACCACGCCTTCTCGTGGGAGCATCCGCTGTCGGCCCACGGCTTGATGCACAACGTCATCACCAATGCGGTGAAGGGCGATCCGTACCGCATCGACACGCTGCTCATCTTCATGGCCAACATGGCGTGGAACTCGAGCATGAACACCATGGGCGTGCGCGAGATGCTCAACCGCAAGGACGAGCAGGGCGAGTACATGATCCCCTTCCTGGCGGTGTGCGATGCCTTCCAGAGCGAGACCGTGGCCTTCGCCGACCTCGTGCTGCCCGACACCACCTACCTCGAGCGCCACGACGTGATGGGCATGCTCGACCGGCCGATCTCCGAGTTCGACGGGCCGGTCGACTCGGTGCGGGTCCCGGTCGTGCCGCCGACCGGCGAGTGCAAGCCGTTCCAGGAGGTGCTGATCGAGCTGGCCTCGCGGCTCAAGTTTCCGGCCTTCACCACGCCCGAAGGCGGGCGCAAGTTCAGCGGCTATCCCGACTTCGTCGTCAACTTCCAGCCGGCGCCCGGGATCGGCTTCCTGATGGGATGGCGCGGCAAGGACGGCACCGAACACCTCAAGGGCGAGCCCAACCCGAAGCAGTGGGAGGCCTATGCGAAGAACAATTGCGTGTTCCGCTACCACATGCCGCAGACCATGCACTACATGCGCAACTGGAACCGGGAGTACCTGGACTTCGCCATGGACAAGGGCTGGCGGCAACGCAACGACCCGGTGCAGCTCGCCTTGTATTCCGACACGCTGCAGAGCTTCAGGCTGGCGGCCCAGGGCAAGACGAAGGGCCGCCGGCCGCCCGAGGAACTGCGCGAGCGCATCGACACCTACTTCGACCCGCTGCCGTTCTGGTATCCGCCGCTGGAAGACGGCGTGACCGATCGCGAGGCCTACCCGCTCAACGCGCTGACCCAGCGCCCGATGGCGATGTACCACTCGTGGGATTCGCAGAATGCGTGGCTCAGGCAGATCCACAGCCACAACTACCTGCACGTCAATCCGGCCACCGCGAAGGCGGCCGGCATCGAGGACGGCGGCTGGTGCTGGGTCGAAAGCCAGTGGGGCAAGGTGCGCTGCATGCTGCGCTACAGCGAGACGGTCGAGCCCGGCACCGTGTGGACCTGGAACGCGATCGGCAAGGCCGACGGCGCCTGGCAGCTGGCGCCCGGCGCGGACGAAGCGCGCAAGGGCTTCCTCCTCAATCACCTGATCACCGAGGAGCTGCCCTTTGCCAATTCGCATGGCGGCACCACCATCAGCAACTCCGACCCGATCACGGGCCAGGCCGGCTGGTACGACGTGCGCGTGCGCATACGGCCCGCGGATCCGGGGGACCCGATGGAGAGCTTCCCGCAGATGGCGAGCATGCCGTCCACGCCGGGCGTGGTGGGCAAGGCCGCGAGCGTGCTGACCTATTTCGCGGGGCGCCTGAAATGATCCAGTGGCTCAAGGACCTGATGAAGAGCGCCGCGCAGCCGATGGCGCTGGTGGAGGAGGGCGTTCGGCCCGTGTCGATCTCGCGCGGCGGCGAGGTGCGCGTGCGCGCCGACCAGGGCGAGACGCTGGCCAGGCAACTGGCGCTGGTGATCGACCTCAATGTGTGCGTCGGCTGTCACGCCTGCGTGACCTCCTGCAAGCAATGGAACACCTCCGGCAGCGCCGGCCCGCTGGCCGACGAGAAGCCCTACGGCGCCGATCCGACCGGCACCTTCTTCAACCGCGTCCAGACCTACGAGGCCGGCGCATACCCGGTCACCGAGACCATCCACTTCCCCAAGAGCTGCCTGCACTGCGAGGACCCGCCGTGCGTACCCGTGTGCCCGACGGGCGCCAGCTACAAGCGCAAGGAGGACGGCATCGTGCTGGTCGACTACGACAAGTGCATCGGCTGCAAGTACTGCGCCTGGGCCTGCCCCTACGGCGCGCGCGAACTCGACGAGGAGCGCCAGGTCATGACCAAGTGCACGCTGTGCGTCGACCGCATCTACGACGAGAAGCTGCCCAAGGAAGACCGCAAGCCCGCCTGCGTCAAGGCCTGCCCGACCGGCGCGCGCATCTTCGGCGACGTGAAGGATCCGAACTCCGAGGCCTCGATCGCGATCCGCGAGCGCGGCGGCTATTCGCTGATGCCCGAGTGGGAGACCCGGCCGGCCAATCAGTACCTGCCGCGGCGGGTGACCGAGGTCGCGGGCGGCGCGTCGAAGGTGCAGCCGACCCTCGGAGGACCGCTGTGAATCCGGCCTTCTCCGTCGTCATCTTCACCGTCGTCGCCGGTGCCGCGCAGGGCATGGTGGTCGCGCTGGCGCTGGCCCGCCTGGCGGGCCTGGCGCTCGCGCCCTCGTTCCTGTGCACGGCGCTGCTCGTGGCCGAGGCCCTGCTGCTGATCGGCCTCGGCGCCTCCTTTGCCCATCTGGGCCGGCCCGGGCGGGCGTGGCGCGCGGTCCTGATGTGGCGCACCTCCTGGCTCTCGCGCGAGGTGATCGTGCTTCCCGCCTTCATCGGCATCGTCGCGCTCTGGTGGCTGGCGCTGTACCGCGGCATCGACAACAGCATGCTGCTGCCCGCCGCGGCGATCGTCGCGGCGGCGCTGCTCTGGTATTGCACCGCGATGATCTACGCCTGCCTGCGCTTCATCGAGGAGTGGGCGCAGCCGCTGACCCTCGTGAACTTCGCGCTCACCGGCCTGTCGTCCGGCCTGGTGCTGACCTGCGCGCTCGCCGTGGTGGCGGGGCAGCCGCAACTGCTCCAGGCCTTCGGCCCGGCGGCCGCGGCCGTGACCGCCGTGGCCGGCGTCACGCGCTCGCTGGCGCTGCGCCGCAACGCCCTGCTGAAGCACAAGTCGACCCTGCAGTCCGCCACCGGCATCCGCGCGCCACAGCTGGCGCAGACGTCGATGGGCATGTCGGCCGGTTCCTTCAACACGCGGGAGTTCTTTCATCGCGCCGGACCGGCATCGATGAAGCACCTGAAGCGGGCGCTGATCGTGCTCGGCTTCGCCGTACCTGCGGCCTTGCTGCTGTGGGGCCTCGCGGCGGCGTCGGGCATGGCCTTCGTGCTGGCCTGGGCGGTGCAGCTTCCGGGGCTCGTCGCGGACCGGTGGATGTTCTTTGCGCAGGCCAGGCATCCGCAAAACCTCTACTACCAGGTCGTCTCATGAGTCCGTCACCAGCGCCGGCGCCGTCGCGCGGACGCTGCCGGGGAGGATGCGCAATAATCGACGCCATGCATCTCGCGAAAAGCGCATCCTGGCGCGACCTGCCATGAGTTCCAGCGTACCCACACCGAGTGAACTCGCCCCCATCGACGACGACGAACTCGTGCGCCTCGCCGTGAGTTGGCGCGCGCAGGCCTCGCGTGGCGACCGCGATGCCTTCGGCGTCGCCCACGCGCTCGAGGTCGAGTGCCGGCGTCGCCTGCGCACCAGCCAACTGCACCAGCTGCCGCCCGAACCGCCGCCGCCGGCGCGCCCCTGGTGGAAGTTCTGGGGCGACAAGGCCGTCCCGCTCTCCGTTCGCTGAGTCCGGCGCCGGGCCGCCCCAAGCCGGACTGCGCCCCCTCGGGGGGCAGTGACGACACGCAGTGCGGAACGTGGGGGCTCTGAGTCCGGCGCCGGGCCGCCCCMAGCCGGGGCGGCGGTCGCGCTCAGGCCCCGCGCACCATCGACAGCACCTGCCGGGCGTCCAGCGTCCGGGCCTTGTCCTGCATGGCCGGCAGGTAGCGTGTCTGCAGGCCTTGTGCCTCCTGCATCACGCCCGCGTAGGCGTCCTTTAGCATCTGCGTCGACAGCTTGCGCCCGCCCGCGTAGTAGCGCTTGGCGACATGGCCCAGCGCGTAGGTGGTGGCAAAGCTCATGCCGGAGCTCACGGCCTGCTTGCCGAGCCCGCCGAGCAGGCCGCCGCCGACCTTGCCCAGCAGGCCGCCGAGCAGCTTGCGGCCGGCCTGCTCCAGGTACTGGGAGGTCAGGCCGACGCCGACCGTGGCGATGAAGTCCTTCACGTGGCCGCTGTCCAGCTCGAAGCCGTAGGCCTTGCCGATGCGATAGACCAGCTTCATCTGCAGCGGAATGATCGCCATGGTCGAGAGCGTCTCGGGCAGCAGCTCGAGTGCGCCGTTCAGGATCGCGGCGTTGAGGATCGCCTGGTCGAGTTCGGCCTGGTCGGGCGCGGCGGCGGCCGCGGGTGCGCCCGCCGAAGCCAGCGGCACGGCCGCGATCGCCTGCGCCTGCGCGGTGAACTGGCTTGCCGCCGCCGCATCGAGCCCGAGCGAGGTGCGCAGGTCGGCGAGGAAGGCGCGCTCGGCCTCCGAGTGCGCGCCATCGGCGTCGCACACGCAGACCGCCATCTCGTAGGCCAGCTGCTTGGCGCCGCTGCTGCCGAGCTGCGCGCCGGCCTCGGCCATCGAGACGCGCTTCATCAGCACGTCCTGGTAGAGCGTGGGCAGATGCAGGCCGTCGCTTTGCGAGAGGCCTTCCGCGATGCGCTTGATCTCCTCGCGTTCGCGCTCGTGCTTTTCGCCGTCGACGAAGGCCGCCATCAGGCTCAGCGTGACGATGGCGCGGGATTCTTGTGGCGTGATGTTCATTCCTCGCGGCCTCCACCCAGGCCGAGCAGCATCAGCAGCGACTGGAACACGTTGTACAGGCTCAGGTAGACGCCGAGCGTGGCCGTGATGTAGTTGGTCTCGTGGCCGTCTTTCACGCGCTTCAGGTCGTGCAGGATGAAGGCCGAGAAGATGCCGATGGCCAGCACCGCGAGCGTGATCATCAGGGCGCCCGACTGGATGAAGAAGTTGGCGATGCCCGCGACCAGCAGCAGGATGGCGCCGATGAAGAGCCACTTGCCCATCGCCGACAGGTCGCGCTTGATGATCGACGACAGGCTGGCCATGCCGAGGAAGATCGCGCCGGTGCCCGCGAAAGCGGTCATCACGAGGCTGGCGCCGTTGTGCATGCCGAGCACCACGCCCAGCATGCGCGACAGCATCAGGCCCATGAAGAAGGTGAAGCCCAGCAGCACCGGCACGCCGGCGGCCGAGTTCTTGGTCTTCTCGATCGCGAACATGAAACCGAAGGCGCCGGCCAGGAAGACCATCATCGAGATGCCGGGCGACATCGCGCGCGCGAGACCGGTCGACAGGCCGAGCCAGGCGCCCAGCACCGTCGGCACCATCGAGAGGGCCAGAAGCCAGTAGGTGTTGCGCAGCACCTGGTTGCGTTCGGCAACGGCCGCAGAACCCGCATGCGGGGAGCCGTAGACCTGGATGTTCTCGTTCATGAATGTCCTTGTGGGTTGAGAAACCGCGCGTGTGCACGCGCATGGGGCCTCACTCTAGACGGCGATAGCCTTCGAGAAAAGTCGAATTTTTGACACCATTCATTCGAGTTTTACGTAGGATCGTGTGCTGAGAATGAACTTCAAGCACCTGCATTACTTCTGGGCCGCAGCCAAGGCCGGCGGCATCGTGCGCGCCAGCGAGCAGCTGCACATCACGCCGCAGACGCTGTCGGGCCAGATCAAGCTGCTCGAAGAAAGCCTGGGCTGCAGCCTGTTCCAGAAGCGCGGCCGCGGGCTCGAGCTGACGCCCGAGGGCCGCACCGCGTTGAGCTATGCCGACCAGATCTTCGCGCTCGGCTCCGAACTCGAGGCCGCGCTCGGCAGCCGCGGGGAGGGCGCCCGCGCGCTCGACTTCCGGGTCGGCATCGCCGACGCCGTGCCGAAGTCGATCGCCTACCGGCTGCTGGAACCGGCGCTCGGCATTCCGGAGCCGGTGCGGCTGATCTGCCACGAGGGCAATTTCCGCGACCTGCTCGGCCAGCTCTCGGTGCAGCGCATCGACCTCGTGATCGCCGACGAGCCGATGGGCCGCCAGATCGGCGTCAAGGCCTTCAACCACACGCTGGGCACCACCGCCATGAGCTTCTTCGCCACCGCGGCGCTGAAGCAGACGCTCCAGGGCGAGTTCCCGGCCTGCCTCGACCGTGCGCCGATGCTGATCCAGGGCGCGTCCTCGGCGGCGCGGCAGCGGCTCGACCTGTGGCTGGCGGAGCACCGGCTCAGGCCGCGGCCGATCGGCGAGTTCGACGATGCCGCGCTGCTGAAGGCCTTCGGCGGCGAGGGCCGCGGCGTCTTCATGACGCCCACGGTGCTCGAGGAGGAGACCTGCGCGCAGTACGGGGTCGAGGTGATCGGCCGCGCCGCCGAGCTGATCGAGGAGTTCTTCGCGATCTCGGTCGAGCGCCGCATCACCCATCCCTGCGTGGTCGCCATCACGAGGGCGGCGCGCGGGCGCTTCCATCGGGGCCGCAGCTCCGCATAATCGGCCGTCTCTCCAAGGACCCCCATGAACGCACATCCTGCCGACCGGCCCCGGGTTCCCCAGCCGCCGCTGAAGCCGATCGTCGGCAATCTCGGCGAGCTCGATTCGAAAGCGCCGATCCAGAGCATGATGCGGCTGGCCGGCATCTACGGGCCGATCTTCAAGCTCACGCTGCTGGGCCGCGACGTCTACGTCGTGAGTTCGCAGGCGCTGGTCAACGAGCTGTGCGACGAAACGCGTTTCGTCAAGCGCGTGCACGGCCCGCTGCAGGAGATCCGCGCCTTCGCCGGCGACGGCCTCTTCACCGCCTACAACAGCGAGCCCAACTGGGCCAAGGCGCACCGGCTCCTGATGCCGGCCTTCGGCCCGCTGGGCGTGCGCTCGATGTTCGACCGCATGGTCGACATCGCGCACCAGATGTTCGTCAAATGGGAGCGCTTCGGCCCGTCGGCGGTCATCGACGTGGCCGACAACATGACGCGGCTGACGCTCGACACCATCGCGCTGTGCGCCTTCGACTACCGCTTCAACAGCTTCTACCAGAACGAGATGCATCCCTTCGTCGCGGCGATGGTCGATGCGCTAGAGGAGGCCGGCCAGCGCGGCCGGCGGCCCGCGATGGTGTCCAGCCTGATGGTCGGCACCCGGCGCCGCTACGAGGCCGACCAGCAGATGCTGGCGCGCGTGGCCGAGCAGCTGATCGCCGAGCGCCGCAGCGACCCGCAGGGCGCGGGCAAGGACGACCTGCTCAACGTGATGCTCAACGGGGTCGACCCGGTGAGCGGCGAGAAGCTGTCGGACGAGAACATCCGCTTCCAGATGGTCACCTTCCTGATCGCCGGCCACGAGACCACCAGCGGCCTGCTGTCCTTCGCCTGCTACCTGCTGCTGAAGAACCCCGAGGCGATGCTGAAGGCGCGCGCCATCGTCGACGAGGTGCTCGGCGAGCAGATGCCGAGGGTCGAGCATCTCGCGCAGCTGCGCTACATCGAGCAGATCCTGATGGAGTCGCTGCGTCTGTGGCCGACCGCGCCGGCCTTCGGCGTCAAGCCGGTCGCCGACACGGTGCTGGCGGGCCGCTATCCGCTCACGACCCGGGACACCCTGCTGGTGCTGCAGCCGGCGCTGCATCGCGACCCGGCCGTGTGGGGCGAGGACGCCGAGGCCTTCCGCCCCGAGCGCTTCGAGCCCGACACGGCCGAGAAGCTGCCGCCCAACGCCTGGAAGCCCTTCGGCAACGGCGCCCGGGCCTGCATCGGCCGGCCGTTCGCGATGCAGGAGGCGCAGCTTGTGATCGCGATGCTGCTGCAGCGTTTCGACATCGTGATGGACGATCCGTCCTACCAGCTCGAGATCGCCGAGACGCTGACCATCAAGCCGCACGGCCTGAAGATCCGCGCCCGCAGCCGGGGGGGTGCCAATGGCTTCGCGCTGCGCAGCGCCATTGCGTCGGTGCCGCAGCGGCTGGTGAAGGAGCCGGTGGACGAGGTCGCGCTTGCGCCCGACGCACCGACGCTGCGGGTGCTGTACGGCAGCAACACCGGCTCCTGCGAGATGTTCGCCCGCCGCATTGCGGCCGAGGCGCCGCGGCAGGGTTACGCCGCCACGGTCGCCACGCTCGACGAGTACGCAGGGGCATTGAAGGCCGGCACGCCGGTGGTGGTGATCACGGCCTCCTACGAGGGCCAGGCGCCCGACAACGCGAAGAAGTTCCTGTCATGGCTGGAGGGCTGCGCGCAGGGCACGCTGGACGGCGTTCGCTTCGCGGTGCTGGGCTGCGGCAACCGGCAATGGGCGCGGACCTACCAGGCGGTGCCCAAGCGGGTCGACGCCGCGCTCGCCGCGGCCGGTGCCGTGCGCCTGCGGCCGCGCGGCGAGGCCGATGCCGGCGGCGATTTCTTCGGCGCTTTCGAGGAGTGGTCCGGCGCGCTGTGGGACGACCTGGGCGTGGCGCTCGGGCGCACGGTGGCCGACAAGCCGTCGGCGCCGAGCTTCGATGTGGAGGTCCTCAAGTCGGCCCGCGAGCGCGCGCTGGCACTCAACGAACTCGAACTCGGCACCGTGGTCGAGAACCGCGAGCTGGTGAACATGGGCGCCGCCGGTGCGCGCTCCAAGCGCCATCTGCAGATCGCGCTGCCGGCCGGCATGCGCTACCGCAGCGGCGACTACCTCGCGGTGCTGCCGCGCAATCCGGACGCCAGCGTGGCGCGCGCGCTGGCGCGCTTCGGCCTCGCCGGCGACACGCAGATCGTGATCCGTAAGCAGGCCGGCACCGCTTCCGCGCTGCCCGGCGACTACCCGATCGGCGCCGCCGAGGTGCTGGCGGGCTATGTCGAGCTGGCGCAGCCCGCGACCCGCGCCCAGGTCGGCCAGCTCGCCGAGGCGACGCCGTGCCCGCCCGAGCGCCAGGCGCTCGAACGCTTGGCCGGCGAGCAGGCTTATGCCGACGAAGTGCTGGCCAGGCGCGTCAGCGTGCTCGACCTGCTCGAGCGCACGCCGTCCTGCGGCATCGGACTGGCGGGCTTTCTCGGCATGCTGCCCACGCTCAGGGCGCGCCAGTACTCGATCTCCTCGTCACCGCTCGCCGATGAAGCCGAGGCCAGCCTGACCTTCGCGGTGGTCGATGCGCCCGCGTTGTCGGGGCAGGGCGAATTCCAGGGCGTGGCCTCGACCTACCTGGCGCGCCTGCAGGCCGGCGACCGGGTGTCGGTCGCGGTGCGGCCCTCTCAATCCGGCTTCCGTCCGCCGGCCGATCCGAAGACCCCGATCGTGATGGTGTGCGCCGGCACCGGCGTCGCGCCCTTTCGCGGTTTCCTGCAGGAGCGCGCCTGGCAGAAGGCGGCCGGCCGCGAGGTCGGCCCGGCGCTGCTCTTCTTCGGCATCGACGACCCGGAGGTCGACTACCTGTACCGCGAGGAGTTCGCGGCCTGGGAGGCGGCGGGCGTGGTCGAGCTGCGGGCTGCATTCTCGACCCGGCCCGAGGGCGATGTCATGTTCGTGCAACACCGCGTCTGGCAGGACCGGGCCGACATCGGCGCGTTCTTTCGCCAGGGCGCGCAGTTCTATGTCTGCGGCGACGGCAGGCACATGGCGCCGGCGGTGCGCGAGACCTTCATCCACATCTACCAGCGCGCGACCGGCAGCGACGATGCCGCGGCCGAGGCCTGGGTCGACCGCATGGAGCACGAGCACGGACGCTACGTGTCGGATGTGTTTGCTTGAGAGACGGCCTGGGCCGTGTCGCGCAATAGTGCAAATGCACTATTCGGGCGACCGGGCGGAGCCGCGAGACTGTGGCCCAGATTTCTCGGTCGACCCATGCTCACTCTCAGTCGGAAAGAAAAGATCCTTCGCAAAGCCGGCATCGCCGTGCCGCCGTTTCCGGCCCGCCGCCTGCCGCTGCAGGAGCGTCACTTGCACACGCGCGCCAGGGTGCCTCAGGAGGAGCGGGACGCCGACGCCGAGCAGCGCGCCGCGGTGCAGGCGTGGAGGCAGACGGTCAATGCGCTGCATGCCGCGCACGTGGAAGGTCGGTTCAGACCAGGGCGCCAGGGATCGTCATGATGTCCCAGGCGCCGCCGAAGCCGCTCGGCGTCGGGCGTTCGACCACGGGCTGGAAGCTGGCCAGCACCTGGCTGCCTGCCGCCTGCGCGGCCTGGTAGGAAGGCAGCGGGCCGCTGGCCGAATCGATCACCTGGCAGGGGCCCAGCCGCAGCCAGCCGCCGGGTCGGACGATCAGCCAGTAATAGTGGCCGGCGATGGGTTCTTCGATGACGAGGCTCAGGTCAGGCTTCATGTGCTGCGAGTTCAAACTCATGTGCTGAGCCGGCATTGAATCGAAGGCGCGCGGGTGCGCCAAGGAAATAGATCACGCCGGGGAGTCCTATTTGCCCCGATCCCGGCCGGACGGGGGCCCTCCGCCGTCCGGAGGACAATCGGGGACTTTCTCGCTCGAACCCTGAAGCCCCGAACATGCCCCCTCTCGACGACCCCTTCCACGATGCCGAGGTCGGCTCCCGCGACAGCACGCTCGATACCACCCGGATCGACGACGTGCGCATCGGCGCGGTCCGACCGCTCATGACCCCCGCGCTGCTGCAGGAGCGCGTGCCGGTGCGCGACAACACGCTGGCGCTGGTGGAAAGCAGCCGCGCCGCGATCGCCGACGTGCTGCACGGCCGCGACGACCGCCTGGTGGTGGTGGTCGGGCCCTGCTCGATCCACGACCACGACCAGGCGATCGAGTACGCGCAGCGCCTGAAGTCGGTCGCCGACCGGCTGCAGGACGACCTGCTGATCGTGATGCGCGCCTACTTCGAGAAGCCGCGCACCACCGTGGGCTGGAAGGGCTACATCAACGATCCGCACCTCGACGGCAGCTTCGCGATCAACGAAGGGCTGGAGCGCGCACGGCGCCTGCTGCTGGAGCTGACCACGCTGGGGCTGCCGACCGGCACCGAGTTCCTCGACCTGCTGAGCCCGCAGTTCATCGCCGACCTGATCGCCTGGGGCGCCATCGGCGCGCGCACCACCGAGAGCCAGAGCCACCGGCAGCTGGCCTCGGGCCTGAGCTGCCCGGTCGGCTTCAAGAACGGCACCGACGGCAGCGTCAAGGTCGCGGCCGACGCGATCCTCGCGGCCCGTGCGCCGCACGCCTTCATGGGCATGACCAAGATGGGCATGGCGGCGATCTTCGAGACCCGCGGCAACGACGACTGCCACGTCATCCTGCGCGGCGGCAAGGCGCCCAACTATTCGGCCGCGGACGTGGCGGCGAGCTGCGACGCGCTGGCCGCCAACGGCCTCAGGCCGCAGGTGATGATCGACGTCTCGCACGGCAACAGCAGCAAGCAGCACCAGCGCCAGATCGTGGTCGCGGCCGAGGTGGCGGCGCAGATCGCGGCCGGCGAAGCGCGCATCACCGGCGTGATGATCGAGAGCCACCTGGAGGAAGGGCGGCAGGACCTGTTGCCGGGGGTGGCGCTCAGGCACGGCGTCTCGATCACCGATGCCTGCATCGGTTTTTCGCAGACGGTGCCGGTGCTCGAGGGGCTGGCCTCCGCGGTCAAGGCGCGGCGGCGTCTGGCGACGGCGTGATGGGCGCGCGGGCTGCCTTGTCCCCGGTGCTCCAGGTCCGGAATCTGCGCTTCGCCTACCCGGGGCAGTCGCCGCTGGCCTCCGGCTGGACCGGTGCCATCGGCCCGGGCGTGACGCTGCTGCATGGCGACACGGGCAGCGGCAAGTCGACCCTGCTGCGCGTGATGGCCGGGGCTCTGGCCGCTGACGGCGAGTTGGCGCTGGCGGGTGCCCGCCTCGACGAAGACGCGCGGGCCTACGGGAGCGGCGTCTTCTTCGTCGATCCGGCCACCGACGCATTCGATCCGCTCACCGTGCGCGCCTGCACGGCCGCGCTGCGCCTCGGCGACGCGCGCTTCGACGATGCCGCGTGGCAGTCGCTGGCCGACGGCTTCGGGCTGGCGCCGCATCTGGAAAAGTCGATGTACATGCTGTCCACCGGGTCGAAGCGCAAGGTCTGGCTGGCCTGCGCGCTGGCTTCCGGACGGCCGCTGGTCCTGCTCGACGAACCGACCGGCGGACTCGACGCCGCGTCGATTCGCTGCCTCTGGCGCGCCCTGGCCGAGAAGGCGCGGGGCTCGCTGCAGGCCGTGGTGGTGGCCAGCGGCGAGCGCACCGAGATGCCCGGCCTGGCCGCGACCCTAGAGCTGCCGCTGCGCTAGCGCGCCAGAAGGGAGGGCTGCGGCTCGGTCCTCGGCTCGACATCCAGCAGCGTGCCGCGGCAGTTCGCTGCGCCGCAATGGCAGGGATAGTCGGACGGTGCCGAGCCGTCGTCGGCCGTGAGGCCGTAGTCGATGAAAAGCTCGTCGCCGGCCTCGACCGGCACCAGCGTCTGGAACCTGAGCTCCAGGCGGCCGGCGGCGTCGTACTCCTCGACCGCCTCGCAGTTCGGGTCGCAGGAATGGTTGAGGTGGCGGGTGGCGTTGCCGCCCTTGCCGGCGTCGATGATTTCCTCGTTGGAGAGCTTGAACAGATAGGTCAGCTGACCGTCCCATTTCCGGCCGGCGACCTGCTCGGCCGTGTAGCGGCGGCCTTCATAGAGGCCCAGCAGGGCGTGGGCGGGCAAGGGCCGGGTGGCGAACGCGCCCAGGCCGTGAACGCCGCTGGGCGACACCCGCAGGCAGGGGGTGGAGGAATCGGATCTTCTGGCGGCGGTCATGGCAGGGAGGAAACGGAATGCGGGGAGGCGAACGAGGCGCCCGGGGAGGTGGCCACACGCGGGCGCGCAGGCGGGCGGGCTCGCATCGTACATCGGCCGCGGAGGCCGCTCCTGGTGCCCATGCGGCGCATTGGCGATAGGAAAAAGACCCGGCACTCCGACTAAGCTATAGCCTTGTTTCAAACAACGCGGTGATTCCCATGACTTCGACATACGCCCAAATCCAGAAGAAGATCGCCCTGTTGCAGCGTCAGGCTGACTCGCTGCGCGAGAAAGAAGTCGCCGGTGTGATCGAGCGCATCAAGGTGGCGATTGCGCACTATGGCCTGACTGCACGGCACCTGGGCTTCAGCGCCGATACCGCGCGACCCGGCGCCGTATCGCGCGGGAAGGTGGCCGCCGCGGCGACGGCCAAGTACAGCGACGGTGCCGGCAACGGCTGGTCGGGCCGCGGACCTCGCCCGCGTTGGCTGCGCGAAGCGCTGGCGGCCGGAAAATCGCTCGACGACTTCAGGGTTGGCGCTGCGCCCCGGAAGGCGTCGCGACCCGCCAAGAATGCGGCTCGGCAGCAGCGGCGTCCGTCGAGCGTGCTGTACCGCGACGACGCGGGCCATTCGTGGACCGGTCGAGGTCCGCAGCCTCGTTGGCTCAAGGAAGCTCTGGCGCAAGGCAAGACCCTGAGCGATCTGACGGCCAGTTGACGGGCCCGCGCCGGCTTGCCGGCCGCGGTGGAGGCGAGGTCGGCCGATCAGGGCGTTGGCATTGAACGGTTCCGTGCATTTGTACGCAATTCGCGAGATACCGAAGGCTGTAGTCCATTCGGCCTCATTGCGACCCCTCGACAATCGCGCCAAGCCTCGCTCTCCACGCATGAAAGCATCTCTCTTCCTCGGAACGCTGAATCGAATTCGCAGTCGCCTTCGGCGCCTGGTCGGCGGGCCGAGGCGCCCGATGCCGCGTGCGGTGGCGTCCTTGCCGCCTCAGTCCATGGCGCCGTTGTCCCGGGTCGCGGCGCCGAGGCCGATCCCGAGCGCACCCCAGCCCTCGACGCCCGCCGCCGCGCCGATGCGGGCTGTGGCCGTGGAGGCGGTGCGACCCGAGCCCGCGGCGATCCAGGTGCCAGTCCAGGTCCCGGCCGCAACTCAACCCCCCGCGCGGACGATGCGTTCGCTCGAGGAGGTCCGGGCCGATCTGGCCCGGCTGCGCCAAAGCGCGAAGGAGCGCCATGCACGGGCCTTGGTGCCGGTCCGGCGCGACATCAGTTTCGAGCCGACCGATTTCATGGGCTTCGCCAAGCCGGCCGAAGCGCCCGAGGAGTCCTTCGAAGCGACGGCGTTCCTGGACTTCACCATCCTGAAGCCGCGCCCCTAGATCATCCGGCCGTGCGGCGCGCCTTCAATCGGCCTTCAGGATGGTCTCGCCCTTGAGCTGACCCCAGTCGCGGATGTTGTGGCGCCGCCGCTTCCAGCCGGCATAGGTGCGCCGCAGGTTCACGACCGAAATGAAGTAGTACAGCACCTTGAACATCCGGAGCGAGCGCCGGTACGCCGCTCCGTGGTGGATGTCGGCGGCCAGCAGCGACATCAGGCCCTGCTTGGCCTTGAAGAGATTGTTGGGGTGCATGAACATGTCGCGGATCGTCGGATTCGTGACCCGGTAGATGAACCATGAATAGTCTCGCGGGCCCACACGCATGCGCTTTTCCAATGCCTTGCGCGCGGCCGGCAACTCGGCCGGCCGGTCGAGGGCCGTCGCCACCAGGTCGGCGCCGTCGAAGGCGCTTTGCATCGCGAGGAACACGCCTGACGAGAACATCGGGTCGATGAAGGTGAAGGCGTCGCCGACCATCAGGTAGCGCTCGCCGGTGGCATGGGTGCTCGAATAGGAGAAATTGCCTGTCGCGTGCACCACGTCATCGATCAGCGTCGCGTCCTTCAGCCGGTCGTGCAGCTCGGGGCACAGCGCGATGGTGTCGCGGAAGTATTCCTTCAGCGGCTTGTCGCGCGCCTTCAGATAGTAGGCCCAGCACACCGCGCCGACGCTGGTGCTGCCGTCGGCCAGCGGAATGAACCAGAACCAGCCATGCTCGAACCAGCAGATGCTGATGTTTCCCTCGCGCCGGCCCTCGAGCCGCCGCGCATTGCGGAAGTGACCGAACAGCGCCGTGCTGTTGTGCTCCGGATTCCTTTTCCTGGACCCGAACTTGCTCGCCAGCAGCGTGTCGCGGCCACTGGCATCGACCACGAAGCGCACACGCCAGCGGCGAGCGCTGCCGTCGTCCAGCGCCGCGTGTACTGTCGCACCCGCGTCGTCGAAGTCCACCTGCCGTACCTTCGCCCCCTCGATGGTCAACGCGCCCTCGCGGGCGGCGTGGCGGAACAGCAGTTCGTCCAGTTCCGAGCGTCGAACCTGCCAGGCCGAATCCTTGGAGGGGTCCCAGCCTTCGGAAAAATCCACATAGCTGCGGTAGTCGAGGTCCGGCGGAACGAACTCGATGCCGAACTTGGGCATGCCGATCTTCTCGACCTGATCGAGCACCCCGAGCCTTCTGAACAGTTCGACGTTGCCCGGCAGCAGCGACTCGCCGATGTGGAAGCGCGGGTGATGCTCCTTCTCCAGCAGCACCACGCGCCGCCCTTCGCGCGCGAGCAGCGTGGCGATGGTCGAGCCGGCCGGTCCGCCGCCGATGACCAGGACATCGCATTCGTGGGCTGCTTCCATGGCGTCGATATTCCTTTTCCAGATTGACCCGAACGGGGCCCGCATTGTGCCTTCGGCAAGGCGCGGAGATCCCGGGGCGCGAATGACTAAGATGGCGGCCCCGAACTGTGAGAGGACATGTGGAATGAAGACCGGACCGATGCTGATGAGGCTGGCGGCAGGGGTTGTTGTCGCGGGTGCCGTGGGCGCCGCGGGTGCGGCCTCAGCGATCGAGGGGCCGACCTGGCGCCTCACCGACGTCCGGGGATTCGACGCCGCGGCACTCCCCGCCGGACCGCGATCGGTCACGGCGCGCTTCAAGGGGGGCCGGGTCGACGGCTTCTCGGGCTGCAACCGGTATTTCGGCTCCTACACCTTCAAGCAAGACCGGCTGGTCATCGGCCCGCTGGCTGGGTCCATGATGGCCTGCGATGAGGCGTCGATGGCGGTCGAGACGGCCGTGAAGCGGGCGCTGTCGGGCGCATTTCGTCCCGTGCTCGCCGAAGATCGTCTGAGCCTGCTGTCCGATGGCGGCGAGGCCGCGCTCGCCTTCAAGGCCGAGCCGGCGCCGGTGCTCGCCGGACTGCGGTCGAACATCACCGGCTTCAACAACGGGCGGCAGGCGGTCGTGAGTCCGCTGCTCGGCACCACGCTCTCGCTGTCGTTCGGCGACGGCATCGTGAAGGGCTTCGGCGGCTGCAATACGTTCCGCGCCAGCTACACCACCGACGGCGACCGCATCGCCGTGGGGCCGGTGGCCGCCACCCGCAGGGCCTGCCCCGCGGAGGGCGTGATGCAGCAGGAGAGGGAGTTCATCGCGGCCCTGAAGTCGACCACGAGCTGGGCCTTCAGCGGCGCTTTGCTCGACATGCACCGCGCCGACGGCGCGCGCACGCTGACCGGCAGCCGCGAGGTCGACTAGGTTCGTCGCCCGCTCACCATCCGAACTGCTGCTGTCTGCCGCCCCTGATGTTGCCGGCGACACCGCCAGCGATGCCGCCGATCGCCGCTCCCGTCCAGGCGTCGCCGCCGGATATCGCCGCGATGCCAGCCCCGCCCGCGGCACCCATGGCGGCGCCGCTCATCGTTCCCTGCTGCCGCGGGGTCATGTCCGTGCAGCTCGCCGTGAGCGTCATGGCCGCAACGATCAACACCCATTCCAGTCGTTTCATGTTCGATCTCCCTCACTTGTTCTTTTGCAGGCCGGGCAGGACCATCTCGAACCACAAGGTATCCAGCACCGGCCGCTTCAGCTTGGCCGGATTGGCCGCGTACCAGCGGTCGAGGCCTTCGCGAACGGAATCCAGTGTCTGGCCCTGCATACCCTTGGCCATGCGTGGCACGAAGTTCTGGGCGTCCGTCGGCGGGTTCTCCGCGAAGTAGGCGGTCTGGACCTGGACCAGGTTGGCGATGCCGATGAGGTACGCCTTCTTCACGGCCTCGTTCGAGGTGGTCCATTGCTCGCCCGTGACCAGCGGAAGCTCGGCGGCCCGGGCCGGGATCGCGGCCATCGCCAACGTCATGCACGCCGCGATCACGGCGGTGCGCATCTGCAGTTTCATTGTCATCGCCTTCTCCATCGATAAGTCGTTTGCATCGAGTCGCCGTGGATATTGAGCGTGGCTTGCGGCGTATGTCAAACACATCGAAGACGGGCCCGCGGGCGCGATGCGCTCAGACGCGCACGCGCAGCCGCATGCGAAGACCGATCGGGGTCATCGTGAAGGCGAGTTGCTCGCGCGCCGGCTCGCCGTCGGGCGTGTCGACGCCGGCGATGTCGAAGCGGTTCAGCAGCTGCGCCATCGCCATCTTCATTTCGAGCAGCGCGAGGTAGCGTCCCGGGCACATGCGCGGGCCGGCCCCGAAGGGCATCGAGGTGCGCTTCGCGCTGGCGGCCATGGCGCCGGCCGGGCCATCGGCCAGCCAGCGCTCGGGCTCGAAGGCCGCGGCGCGCGGCAGGTGGCTGTCGCTCACGCTGTCGCGGCGCATCAGGTTGATGAGCACCGTCCCGCTCGGCACCTGCACGTCGCCGACCTGTGTGTCGCGCTCGGCCTGCAGCGCGAGGATCGGCGCCACCGGCTTGAGCCGCATGGTCTCGTGCGCGCAGGCCTCGACGTAGTCCAGTTGCGCCAACTGCTCGAAAGTCGGCAGCGCCGAGTCGCCGACCACGCGGTGCACCTCGTCGGCCGCGCGCTGCAGGGCCGCCGGATGTCGCCACAGCAGGTCGATCATCCAGGCGATGGTGTTGGCGGTCGTGTCCTCGCCGGCCAGCAGCATCGTGAACACGTTGCCGGCCACCTGCAGGTCGGTGATGCCGCTGCCGGGCTGGTCGGCCGCCGCGAGCATCGCCTCGAGCAGGTTGCGCGGATGCGCGCGCAGTTCGGGGTCGGTGTCCAGGCGGCTGCGCGCTTGGGCGATGAACCGCGCCACCGCTTCGTTGACCGCCTGCACGCCGCGCTTCAGTTCGCGGTCGGCCTGAGTCGGCATCAGCCGCCAGGTCGGCAGCGGCGCCAGCATGCGCTTGACCAGGGCCGGGAAGATCTTGTCGAGATGCTGCTGGATCACGTCGCCATCGGACTCCAGCGTGTTGACCTCGGCGCCGAATGCGAGCCCGGCGATGGTGTCGACCGTGTAGCGCATCAGGTCGGCCTGGAGATCGATCGCGTCGCCGCGCCGCGTGGCGGCCAGCCAGCGGCGGCCGAGACGCTCGGCGACCGTCTGCAGCGATGGGAAATAGCTCCGGACATGGGCTGGGTCGAAGCTCGCCATGACCATGCGCCGCTGCCGCCGCCAGTCCTCGCCTTCGGCGCCGAAAAGGCCGGGCCTGAGGCCCATCTCGCGGGCCACGGCGGCGAGGCGGTTGGTGCGCTTGAAGCCTTCGGGCCGGTCGCGCAGGATGGCGGCCACGGCCGCGTGGTCGCCGACGATGAGCAGCCGGCGCCGACCCAGTTGCAGCTTGAAGAAGGGGCCGAATTCGCGGCACCACTGTTCCAGCTGCTGGTGCATGCGCGGCGCCTCGATCTGCAGCAGGTTGCCGATCAGCGGGGCGCCGCGCGGGCCCGGCAGGTCGTCGATGCGGCGCAAGGCGGTGGTTTCCATGCTCATGCGATCCGGGTGAAGCCGTCGCCGCTCCAGCGCTCGCTGCCGACGCCGTGGTGGACGAAGAACAGGCCCTCCGGATCGTAGCGTTCCTTGGCCGCGAGCAGCCGGGGATAGTTGGCGCCCCAGAAAGACTGCTGCCAGTCGGGCTCGAAGTAGTTGCTCTCCGACAGGTAGGAGCCCGGCCGCGGGATCAGCCGTCGCAGCTCGTACACCGCGCGTCCGATCGCGGTTGCCTGGCGCCGCGCCAGCCCGGCATCGGGCTCGTGCCCGGCAACCCCGGGAAAGGCCGGCGGGCCGTTGGCGCCGCAGATCACGAGCGCGAAGGCGTCCAGCACGGCCGGGTTCATCGCGGTGTCCCGGGCCGCGGCGATGGCCTCGGCAGGCGCACCGGCGAGCCCCTTGTTGACGTGCATCGACACGCCCCAGTGCCGGCTGGCGGCGAACAGCGCATCGACCAGGGCCTGGCGGCGGCCCGCTTGCAGCAGGGCCGCGGGCAGCCAGGCCGACTGGTAGCCGTGCAGCATCTGGCCGGCCTGGCCCTGGTCGCCGGGCCAGAACACGTTGCCTTCCGGCGCGCCGGGCCGGTCGTCGGTGCTGATGAAGCCGAGCACGCGCTTGACCAGGGTCGGCGCCCAGAAGTCGCGGGCCGAGGTGGACACGATCTTGAGCGGTGAGAACTCGATCTTGAACTCGTCGGGCGCCGCCTCGACCGCGTCCAGGAAAGGCGCCCAGACCTCCTGCGCCTGGCTTCGGCTGAGGCCCTGGAACACCATCGCGATGCGCAGCGTGTTGTCTGGCCGCAGGCGGATCTGTTCGCCCCAGTGCGGGTTGTGCAGGCTTCGCGCGTAGAAGTCGACGATCAGGCCGATCAGGCGGCGGAAGGCGGGCGCGGAGGACGCCTTGATCGCCATGTTGACCGCACCGAAGGATTCCGGCAGCGCATGCACCCGCAGCGTGAGGCGGGTGACCACGCCCAGGCTGCCTCCGCCGCCGCCCTTGAGGCCCCAGAACAGCTCCGGCTCGCTGCAGGCATTGGCGATCCGTACCTGGCCGTCGGCCGTCACCACCTCGGCCTCGAGCAGGCTGCCCGAGGCCAGCCCGAAGGCCTTGGAGAAGCTGCCGAAGCCGCCGCTCTGCACCAGCCCGGCGACGCCGACCGTCATGCATCCGCCCCCTTGCACGTAGCCTCCGCCCCGGGTGCTGACCGCGTCGTAGACGTGGGCCCAGACCGCCCCGGCGCCGACCGAGACCGCGCGCGTCGGCGCCATCCGCCCCGCACAGCCCCTGGCGACGAACGCATCGTGCAGCTTGATCTCGTTCATCCTGCGCGTCCAGACCAGCAGGGAATCGGGTGCATTGGAGGTGCCCTGGTAGCTGTGGCCGCCGCCCTTGACGACCAGGCGCAAGCGGTTCTCGCGCGCGAAGTCGACCGCGGCCGCCACGTCTCCGGTGCTGCGTGCCGACACCGCGTAGACGCTGGGGCTCGAGGTCCAGGCATCGACCCAGCCCAGGGTCTGGGTGAGGCCGATCTCGTCGCCGAGGAAGTAGGGGTTCCCGGCCGCCTTGAAGAACTGCGTGCAGGCGGGTCCGGCGGGTGCATCGAGGCAAGGCGAGAACGGCGAGGGCACCTTGACCAGCGCATCGCCGCCCAGCTGTTCGCCGAACTGCTTCCAGCGCGCCTCGGCGGGCCAGTCCGGATCCCCGGGGCGCACGCGGGAGCCCGCCGCGGGCCCCGCCGAGGCGCGCATCGGCGCAAGCATCCACAGCAGGTTGCGGCAGCCGATCGCAGCCGCGGAGGCCAGCTGCAAGAGACGTCTTCTATGCACAGGACCCTTTCGCCGGAGACTGCGTTCGAGGAGCCGGCTGCAGTATGCCGAACCCGCGCGGCGAAGTCTCCTTTTCGCGCTCGAGACGGCGCCGGCAGGCCGACCGCTGGGGGGACCTGCGCGTCAGGCCTGCTGTTCGATCGCGGCCTGCACGATCGGCCGCGCCCAATCGGGCGTGGCCTCCAGCGCCGCGGCATCGTCGGCTGCGGGGAAGACCAGCCGGCCGCCGATCATCTCGAGCAGCAGCACCGGGTCGGGAATCTCCTCGCCCGGCGCCGCCTCGGCGCTGTTGTCGAACACCTGCAGGCGCGCCAGCAGCGGCAACAGCCGGATCAGGTTCATGCGCGAGCTGATCCAGCGTTCGCGGACCTTGGCGACGGGAATGTCGTGGCCGCCGCTCGCCACCCGCGCATGGACCCGCCGCAGATGCATCTCGGCCGAGGCGAGGCCGCAGAAGATCATCACGACATCGTGGGTGCGCGAGGCCTTGGCGAGCAGTTCGGGAATGGTGCTGGCGCCCAGGGTGGTCTCGAAGGCGTGGTTGCGTCGCTGGGCAAGCGCGGCGGCGAGCTGGACGCGGCCGTATTCCCAGGCGCGGCCGTTGGCGTCCTCGACGTCAAGGCCGAGCTGCGCGACCAGTTCGCGCGCATAGCTGTCGGGGTTGTACCAGGCCAGGCCGTGCTCGGCGAGCAGGGCGCCGCCGACCGAGCTCTTGCCCGCGCCGTTGACGCCGGCCAGCACGAAGATGAAGGGCCGCGCAGCGCCAGCCGCGGCCATCAGAACGAAGCGCCGGCCTTCGGCCGCCGGGCCAGCTTGCCCCGGGCCTCGAACAGGGCGCCGACCCGCTGGGCGGCGTCAGGCTGCTGCAGCACGGCCAGGCGGCTGTCGAAGCGGCCGGCCAGTTCTTCCAGCACCGTCTGCTCGTGGGCGTTGAGGGTCCGCAGATCCTCGGTGAGCTGCTGGTAGGTGGCGGCGTCGAGCAATACCATCTCGACCGCGGCATGGTTCGTGATGGCCACGCTGCCGCTCTGGCGAACCTGGCGCACGACGTCGCCCCACTTGTTCTTCACCTGGGAGGCGTTCTGGCGCGGCAGGTCGTGGAGGGCGGGCAGGGCGGTGATCATGGCAAGCTCCGGCTGTGGAATTGCCATTATGGCAAGAATAGCCAGATTGTGCGCACAAACGGATCCCGACGCATGACGATCCCTGCGATCCGCTCATCCGACATGGCGGCTCTCTTCCATTCCAACGACCACGTGAACATGGCTCTCGCGGCTGACCAGGAAGTGCGCGACCAGCACGTCGCCGGTGCCCATCGGCGCTGCGTGCACCTGGAACCACCGGCGCTCGTCGGGCGAATGGCACGGGTACTCGCAGGTGAACACGTCGCGATCGCCGTGCATCACTTCGTCGAGCCCCTGCAGGATGTGCAACGCCGACTCGTCGGCGATGGCGCTGCGGCGACAAACCTCGAGGTAGTTCACGCCGGGGCCGATCGCACCGGCCCCGGGGTTGCCGTTGCGCTCGGCAAATTCGCTCCACGCCCGATTGACGAATCGAATCACCCCGCGCCGGTCGACGACCGCCACGATCCCCGCCAGCGCGTCGATCACGTCCTGCAGCGTCTTGTGGGTCGCGCGGCTCAAGAGCCTCGGCAGCGCGTGGGTGTCGTCAAGTCTTGCATGCCCCGGGTCTTCGTCCGACCGGTCGGACGATCGCATCGCATCGGAGTCGGGATTGAACGCGGCCGGCTCGCCGGCGAGCGGAATGAGGACCTCCAGCACGGCGCCGCTTCCGGGCGTGCTGCCGATGTGCATGCTGCCGCCCAGTGCGCGCACCCGCTCCTGGATGCCCAGGATCCCGAACGCTTCGGGCTTGCGCCTGTCGGCAGTGACGATGCCGCGGCCATCGTCACTGACACGAACCGATATCGACCCTGCCGGCGCCAAAGCGAGTTGGATGTGCACCTCGCTGGCCTGAGAATGCTTGGCGACATTGTTGAGCGCTTCCTGCACGATGCGGTACAGGCAGAGTGCAATCGCCGGCGTTTCCATCAATGCGTCGGACACAGGGTCCGGCGCGTCGATCGTGCAGGCGACGCCGGTCTGCTGGCCGAACTGGGCGACCAGCATTTCCAAGGCTGGCGTCAGGCCGAGGTCTTCCAGCATCGGCGGGCGCAGGTCGTTCACGATGCGGCGGGTCGACAGCACGGCCTTCTCGGCCAGGCAGTCAGCGTCGGCGACCAGCGGCAGCAGTTCCGGCACCTGGGCGCCGAAGCGCTCGCCGATGCCACGCAAATCCATGCGGATCGCCGCCAGCGTCTGCTGCAGGTCGTCATGCAATTCACGCGCAATCCGCTTGCGTTCTTCTTCCTGGACCCGGTCGCGCGATGCAATCAGCCGTTGCATCGCGATGTGGGAAGACTCCAGGTCTTCCTGCACCTCCTTGATCGCGCTGACGTCCCGGCTCGTGACCACGGCGCCAACGATCGCGCCTTCCTTCGAACAGATGGGTGCAAAGCTGTAGCTGCCTATCCACGTTTCGCCGGTGTCCTTGCGCCGCAGCCTGTACTCGACGTTGGTCGCCACCTCTCCGCGCAGCGCCCTGGGAACCGCCCATTGCTCAAGCGGCGCCGGATCGCCGTTGGGCATGCTCACTTCCATGATCTCCGGGTACTCCGCGAGCGTCCGCCGGCAGGCAGACTTGTCCGCAAATCGGTGAAACGAGGCGAAGGCGTCGTTGAACTCGACAAATCGGCCCTCGGTGTCGGAGATGAACACCGCGTCACTCATGCTCGAAAGCGCTGCCTGCAGCTTCGAGGCGCCGGCCCGCAGTTCCGCCTCGGCCTGTTTGCGTTCGGTGATGTCGCGCAGGATGACCGTGTACAACGGGTGGCCGGCGATGGACAGATGGGAGATCGCGCCCTCGATCGGGAACTCCACGCCGTCGGCGCGCAGGCCGACCAGCTCCCGCTGCCGCCCCATCCGGCGTTCGGTGATCGGGTTGGTGCCAAACGCCTGGACATATCGCCTGTGACCCTCCCGATACCGTTCAGGAACGAAGCGACCCAGTGGCGAGCCGATCATGCGGTCCTGCGGGCAACGGAACATCCTTGCCGCCGCGGGGTTGGCCTGCACGATGATCTGATCCTCGTTGGCCGTCACGATGGCATCGACCGCCGATTCGAAGATGCCACGCAGGCGCGCTTCGCTGATCGCTCGCGCGTCGAGCATCTGGTTGATCTGCCGCGCGACCGACCTGATCTCGGGCGGGCCGGTGACTTCGGCGCGGATCGCATCTCCGCTCGCCGCGATCTGCGCGGCCGTCGCCTCGAGACGCGCAATGGGATTGGCAATGGCCGCGCTCAGGCGCCACGCCAGGCCCAGCGCGAGCAGGCAAAGCCCCAGACCGACGGCGATGGTTCGCTGGAGGGCGGCGTTGTACTCCGAGAGCACATCGGCCTCCGGGAGGCTGGCGATCACGCGCCAGTCCACGCCGGGCAGCGTCAACAGCGCAAACAGCCGCGGAACGCCGTCTCGCCCGACCCCGGCGAAATGGCCTTCGCGCGCACTCCCCAGCGGATCTGCCTCGCCGTCCCTGGGGCGCGAGCCGATGAATTGCGCCGCGTCTTTCGAGCGAAGAAGAATGGCGCTGGTTCGATCCACGACCGTCACGAGCGCGTTCTTCGGGGTCGAGTCGAGCAACTCCTCGCTGAGCGTCAACAAATCCACGGTCATCACCAGCACGCCTGTCTGCGCTGACTTCTGATCGCGAATGGGATAGCTCAGCGTCGTGATCTTTCTCCCGGTGCGCTCGTCGACGAACAAGTTGCTTGCCGTGAACACGCCGGCCGGGAAGACGAAATCCGCCGACCCGGCTGATTCCGCAATCGGCGCCCGAGGGACCAGACTCTCTCCGTAGGTGCAAATGGTGGTCCCTCGTGCGTCCCGCACGGCGTATCCCAGGCTCGCGGGAACGAGCAGCAAGTATTCTGCAACGAGGGGGTCGCAGCGCTGCGGATCCATGGCCCTGACCAGAGGCCGCGCGGACAGCCGCTTGAGCATGGTCTCGAACTGATCGAGCACTTGTTGCAGGTCCGCCGCCGACCCGATGGCGAGGAGTCGGACCTTTTCATGCGCGATATCGCGTATCCGATGCGCTTCGACGGCAAGGACCGACGCCACGAGCGCTGCGAGCGCAAGCATGACCCCGCCCGTGAGCAGGACGATTCGGATGCGAAGCGACAGGTTCTCGAACCACGTAGCCATTGGCCCCCTTTGCCGATCGGTGGAGTTCGGCGAGGCATTGTCCTATTTCTGGAGGCGGGTGACAGCGGGTGCGGAACGCTCCAAAAAAACGGCCTTTTCGACCGAATCATTGAGCATGCGCATCTCGTGATGCTTCGATTCGATGCAGCATGGAACCACGTCAATGAGGCGGGGCGAGGTGAAATGGTGAAAGTGCTGTTGGTCGACGATTCGGTGGCAATTCAGCAGAGCTTCGGGGCGCTGCTGACGAATGCGCCGGAAGTCGAGATCGTCGGCTACGCGGAGGACACCGCCACGGCCGTGGCATCGATCGCTTCGAACCAGCCGGATCTCATTGTCCTGGACGTCAAGCTGCGCGGGCATGATCGAGGCATCGATGTGCTGCGTCATGTCAGGCAGCATTACCCCGGCATCAAGGTGGTCGTCTTTTCCCAGTTCAACTGGACGTCCATGCGCAAGAGCCATATGGACGCCGGCGCGCTCGCCTACTTTGACAAGGCGACCGAATTCCAGCAAGCCCGGGACTGTATCGCGGCGCTTTCGCAATCTCAGGCCGCGCAGGCCGCCAGTGCGAAGCCGTGAGATTTCGCCTTGCTGGGCGCGCGCGTGCCTTGTGCGAAACGCTGCAATGCAGCGAGGTCGAGGATCTCCACCCTGCGTTGATCTACCTCGACCAGGCGCAAGGCAGCCAATGCCGCGAACGAACGGCTGATGGTTTCGTGCGCGACGCCAAGATAGCTTCCGATGTCGCGGCGCGTCATCAGCAAGCGCAGGGATCTGGCGGATTGGCCGCAGGTCGACATGCGCTGCGACAGATGCATCAGGAATCGCGCCAGTCGAACTTCGGCCGCGACGGCAGCCATCATGTCGGCCAACTGCGTCAGATCGATCATCGCGCTGCTCACGGCACGCATCACGCCGCGATAGAACGCCGGCAGGCTTTGGGCCAGTGCATAGAAGTCGGGCAATGCGATGGCGTAGACGCTCGCATCTTCCAGCGCAACCGCGGCCATGAGGTGGCAATCCCCGGACAGGGCATCGCACCCCAGCAAGTCGCCGCGACGCGCGAATCCGAAGACCTGCTCGTAGCCATCTTCTGCGGTATGAAACGCCTTGAAGGTTCCTGCGCGGACGATGTAGATGGAAGGCGCCGGGCTGCCTTCGAAGAACAGCGATTCGCCGGCACGCAGACGGCGCACGGTGAGCGGGGTGTCCGGCGGTTGCTGGCCCTGGCCGACGGGGACGCCGAGAAGAGCGAGCATTTCATGCAGGACGGTCGGTTCGCATCGCTCGATGCCGGCAAGTGGCACGCGATGGGCAGTGAAAGAGGACTGCATATCAAGTACTGGAACGGTATTCATCGGAAGCCTCCAGGAGTGCGACGACGAACGGGTGTCAGGCGCCACGACGGAGCTTGCGCCTGGTTGTTGCTTTTTGAACGTAGGCTCGACGCCCGGAATCTGGGCGGAGTTATGGTCTTCTTTTTAGCTTTCTCCTACAAGGCATTCGGAATATTCCGAACCACGACCAGCCAGCCGCCTCTTGCTTGCTCCATCGCCTTCGTAGGGATCTACTGCTTGATATTCGTCGACAGAAAGGGGAGCATGAGCCAATATGCGGCCTCCGAACAGGACATGGTATGCATGAAAACGAGGGATTCGGGACTGCTGCGAAGGATCGGGAGGCGCCCATGGCAGCGCCGCCGCGGTCGGGCGCGCCCGCCATCCGCATGCTTCTGGTCGACGATCACACCATCGTCCGAGAGGGCCTGAAGCGCGTGCTCGATCCGCTGGGCAACGGTTGGGAACTCACCGAAGCAGTCACAGGCTTCCAGGCGCTTGAACTCCTGCGCGAGAGTGAATTTGACCTGGCGTTGGTCGACCTGTCGATGCCGGGCATGACCGGCCTGGAACTGGTCCGCCGCATCAAGGCCGACTTCGCGAGCGTGCGCATACTTGTACTCAGCATGCATGCAGAGGAGCAATACGCGTTACGGGCGTTCAAGGCAGGCGCCAATGGCTATGTCACCAAGGATGTCGCGGCGGCGGAACTGGTCACGGCGGTGCGCAGGGTGGCCGCGGGTGGCGCCTATATCACTGCGAGCCTGGCCGAGCAGGTGGTGCAGCAACTCAATGGGATGTCCGACGCCCCGCGACACGCGATGCTGTCCGACCGCGAGATCGAGGTGCTGCGACGCATCGCCGCCGGGCAGCGCCTCACCGAGATCGGCGAGGCGCTCCACCTGTCGGTGAAGACCGTCAGCACGTACAAGACGCGCATCCAGGAAAAACTCCAGGTTGCAAGCACGGCCGAATTGGTACGTTATGCGTTGGAAAACCATATCGACGATCCCGCGTGCCTTCAGGCGCACCACTAGCCGCTTGACAGGATCGGATTGCCATTGAACTTCAGCCCACAAGAAAAGGAGGCGACATGCGCGCTCTGAACGTCCGGCTCGCACGCCTCCTCGTGCTTGCCGTCTCCGCGTTTTCTCTGATGGTGGGTGCGCAGCCGGCGCAGACCTTTTCCAGGGAACAACTCGATCAGATGATGGCGCCCATTGCGCTGTACCCGGATTCGCTGCTCTCGCAGGTGCTGATGGCCTCGACCTATCCCGCCGATGTCGCCGATGCCGCCAGATGGTCGAAGGCGAATCCGGACCAGAAGGGGGACGCGGCGCTGAAGCTGGTGGCCAACCAGCCCTGGGATCCGAGCGTGCAGTCGCTGGTGGCCTTCCCGCAGGTGCTGCAGACGATGGGCGACAAGCCCGACTGGGTGCAGAACCTCGGCGACGCCTTCCTCGCCTCGTCCAAGGACGTGCTCGACTCGGCGCAGCGGCTGCGCAGCGCGGCGCAGAAGACGGGCAGCCTGAAGAGCTCCGAGCAGCAGAAGGTCATCGTCGAGCAGGAGCCGCAGACGCAGCAGACGGTCATCAAGATCGAGCCCGCGAATCCCGAGGTGGTGTACGTGCCGTCGTACAACCCTGCCGTGGTGTACGGCACCTGGCCCTATCCGGCGTATCCGCCGTACTACTATCCGCCGGCGCCCTATTACTACCCGGGCGCCGCGCTGGCGACCGGCATCGCCTTCGGTGTCGGGGTGGCTGCCACGGCCGCCCTCTGGGGCAACGCCAACTGGGGCGGCGGGAACGTCAACGTCAACGTCAACCGCTACAACAGCGTCAACGCCAACCGGCAGATCAACGCCAGCCAGACGAACTTCCAGCACAACGCGGCCAATCGGCGCGGCGTTCCGTACCGGGATTCGGCGAGCCAGCAGCAGTTCGGGAAGAACGTGGGCGGTGCCAACCAGCGCAACGATTACCGTGGACGCGACTCGGCGCAGGCCGGCACCCGCGATGCGCAGCGCCAGCAGGCGCAGTCGCAGTTGCAGCAGCGCGGCATGGATCCGGGACAGGGCCGCGACCAGCTTCGCAACGATCCGGCGACACGGGATCGCGCGCAGGCCGCGGCCGGGCAAGGCGGCGCCGGTCGCGATCGCGGCGGGCAGGGCCCGGGGGGTGCAGGCGGCGCTGGACCGGGCGACCGTGGCGGTGCGGGCGGAGGCGGATTGGGATCCGGAGGCGACCGGGGCGGCCCTGGTGGACCTGGCGGCGCCGGCGGCGCGGGCTCGGGCGGCCGAGGCGGCGGCGACAACGCGCTGAGAGGCGCCGGAGACACCGGCAACCAGGCGCGCCAGCAAGCGAGTCGCGGCGATGCCAGCCGCCAATCCATGTCCCAAAACCGTGGCGGAGCCGGCGGCGGCGGGTCGCACGCGGGAGCGGGAGCCGGAGGTGCGCGCCCCAGTGCGGGCGGCGGTGGTGCTCGCTCCAGTGGTGGTGGTGGCGGCGGCGCCCGGATGGGCGGCGGAGGCGGTGGGCGGGGCGGCGGCGGCGGCGGCCGAGGCCGCTGACAGGAGACACACATGGCGCAATCGACACCACTTCAGCGCATCGGGACTTTGCTCCCAGGCGCCACCCTCTTCAAGCGCTTCGCGGCGGCCCTGGCCGTCACGCTGTCGCTCACCTCGGGACCTGCGTTCGCGCAGCGCGCCTATCCGACCCCCGATGCGGCCGCGGAAGCCTTCGTGGACGCTGTTTCGCGCGTCGACGGCGACGCCCTGCGCATCGTGCTCGGCGCCGACTGGAGGCGCTTCGTTCCGGTCGCCGGCGTCGATGCGGATGACGTCTACAACTTTCTAGGCGCCTGGGCCAAGCGCCACCGGATCGTGCTCGAGACGCCGGACAAGGCGCTGCTCGCGGCCGGCGAGGGCGACTGGACCTTGCCGGTGCCGATCGTCAAGACCCCGGCCGGCTGGCGATTCGATCCGCGTGCGGGCGCCGACGCCATGCGCAGCCGGCGCATCGGCCGCAACGAACTGGCCGCGATGCAGGCGGCACTGGCCTACTTCGATGCCCAGAAGGAATACGCGCAGAAGGATCGGGACGGCAACGGCGTGCTGGAGTACGCGCAGAAGTTCGCGAGTTCACCCGGCAAGCACGACGGCCTGTACTGGCCGGATGCTACGGGGCAGGACGAGAGCCCGCTCGGGCCGCTGTATGCCCCCCGCACGGCCGGCGAGGGCTACCACGGCTATCACTTCAGGATCCTCAAGGCCCAGGGCAAGGATGCTCCGGGCGGCGCCTACGACTACGTGATCGGCGGCCGGATGAGGGGCGGGTTCGCGCTCGTCGCATGGCCCGTGCGCTACGGAGAAACCGGCGTCATGAGCTTCCTGGTCAGCCATGACGGCATCTTGTACGAGAAGGACCTGGGGCCGGGCAGCGACGCCGCCGCGCGCGCGTTGTCGCGCTTCAATCCGGATTCGAGCTGGCGCAAGGTGGACGTGCCCGGCAGTTGACGTGCGCCTAAGTGCCGCCGCCCCTGGACAGGCCAGGAGCCCATCGTGAACACCTCTCCCCAAGACAGTGACGGCGCGTCGCCGCTTCGCTGGCTTCCGGGCTGGCGGACGCTGCGATCCTATGAACTCGCCTGGTTGCGCCACGACCTGACCGCCGGGCTCGTGCTGACCACGATGCTGGTGCCGGTCGGCATCGCCTATGCCGAAGCGTCGGGCGTGGGCGGCATCTACGGCCTCTACGCCACCATCGTGCCGCTGCTCGCCTATGCGCTGTTCGGGCCCAGCCGCATCCTGGTGCTGGGCCCGGATTCCGCACTCGCGGCCTTGATCCTCGCCGTTGTCGCGCCGCTCTCCGGCGGCGATCCCCTGCGCGCGATCGCGCTGGCCAGTGCGATGGCGATCGTTTCCGGCGTGGTCTGCATCTCCGCGGGCGTGGCGCGGCTCGGCTTCGTGACCGAGCTGCTCTCGAAGCCGATTCGCTATGGCTACATGAACGGGATCGCGCTCACCGTGATCGTGAGTCAGCTGCCGAAGCTGTTCGGGTTCTCCGTCGAGGCCGAAGGGCCGCACCGGCAGGCCTGGGAATTTGCCCAGGGCCTGCTGTCCGGCAAGCCGAATCCGACCGCCCTGGTCGTCGGCGCGAGCACGCTGGCGGCCATTCTGGTCCTGCAGCGGCTGCCGCGCGTACCGGCGGTTCTGGTCGCGGTCGTGGTCGCGACGGTGGCCGCCGATGTGTTCGACCTCGCGGCGCGTGCCGGCATTTCGGTGCTCGGCGTCCTGCCGCAGGGCCTGCCGGCGCCAAGCCTGCCGATCATCGGCCTGAACGACATCGCTCCGGTTCTGCTCGGGGGCCTGGCCGTGGCGCTGGTGTCCTTCGCGGACACGAGCGTGCTCTCGCGCGTGTACGCCGCGAGGATGCACACGCCGCCGGCTCCGAACCAGGAAATGATCGGCCTCGGCGTCGCCAACCTTGCGGCCGGGTTTTTTCAGGGCATGCCGATCAGCAGCAGCTCGTCGCGCACACCGGTGGCCGAAGCCGCCGGTGCGCGCACGCAACTCACCGGCGTGGTCGGCGCCCTTGCCATCACGGCGCTGCTGGTGGTGGCACCGAACCTGCTGCGGGATCTGCCGAGCGCGGCTCTCGCGGCCGTCGTGATCGCGGCGGCCATCGGTCTCATCGAAGTCGCTGATCTGCGCCGCATCTATCGCATCCAGCAGTGGGAATTCTGGCTGTCGATGGTCTGCTTCGCCGGTGTGGCACTGTTCGGCGCGATCCCCGGCATCGGCATCGCGGTCGTCATCGCCGTGATCGAGTTCCTCTGGGACGGCTGGCGACCCCATTCGGCCGTGCTCGGGCGGGCCGACGGCGTCAAGGGCTATCACGACATCAACCGCTATCCACAGGCCAGCCGCATCCCGGGCCTGGTACTGTTCCGCTGGGATGCACCGCTCTTCTTCGCGAACGCGGAGCTCTTTCGCGACCGGGTGCGTGCGGCGGTGGCGAGTTCACCGACGCCTGTGCGCTGGGTCGTGGTCGCGGCCGAGCCGGTGACGAGCGTCGACGTGACCGCCGCGGACATCGTGGCGGAACTCGACGACGGCCTGCTGGCCGAGAACATCGAACTGTGTTTCGCGGAAATGAAGGATCCGGTGAAGGACAAGCTCAAGCGCTTCGGACTCTTCGCACGCTTCGGCGCCGAGACTTTCTACCCGACGCTCGGAGAGGCCGTGCGGGCCTACTTGCGCAGCCACCCTGTCGATTGGGAAGACTGGGAAGGCGAAACCCCGAAGCCGGGTCAGCCGGAGCCCTGATACCGGGCCATGGCCTGATCCAGTCCGAGGTTCATCCCGGTGCCGTTTCATGGCCACTCCCGAGCGCGCGCTTCACCACCCGCACGGTGGCGTCGCCGGGACACGGCGATTCCTGGAAACCGAGACGCTTGGCGAGCCCGCGCATCGGCGCATTGGTCGAAAGCACGTAGCCTTCCATGCAGCGGAAGCCATGCGCCTCGGCCGCCGCGACCAGCGTCTCCATGAGTCGCGGCGCCAGGCCCTGGCCTTGCCAGCCGTCGACGATCGCGATGGCGAACTCGCAGGTGTCGCTGCCGGCGTCCGAGGCGTAACGCGCACCGCCGATGATGGATTCGCCAGGGCCTTGCGCGCCGACCGCGACCAGCGCGAACTCCCGGTCAGGCACCGGGTGGGTCGCCGCTTCGAGCATGTTGTCCGGCAGGTTCCGTATCGTGCCCATGAAGCGCGTGTAGCGCGAGTCCGTCGACATGTTTCCGACGGCCGCCTGGAGTCCCTCCTTGTCCTCGGGAAGGATCTCGCGCAGGGTCACCTGGCGGCCGTCGCGCAACGGCACGGTCAGCGGAAGAACGGGCGCTGGCGAGTGAGAAGCCCGGTCTTCCATGGCTAATAGGCCTCGGGGACGTAGCGGAACGGGTGCTCCAGCTCCTGGTAGTCGCCGCGCGGCTGCCGCTTCGGCAGCTTGACCTTTTCCCTCGGCACGGATTGGTAGGGCACGTGGGCCAGCAGGTGCTTGATCAGGTTCAGGCGCGCGCGCTTCTTGTCGTCGGAGCGCACGATGAACCACGGCGCTATGGGCAGGTCGGTGGCCTTGAACATCTCGTCGCGAGCGCGCGAATAGTCGTACCAGCGGCTGTAGGACTTGAGGTCCATCGGCGACAGCTTCCAGATCTTCCGCCCGTCCTCGATGCGAGCCTCCAGCCGGCGGGTCTGCTCGTCGGGGCTGACCTCGAGCCAGTACTTCAGCAGGATGACCCCGGAATCGATGATCGCCCGCTCCACCAGGGGGGTCGCGGCGAGGAAGGCCTTGGCCTGCGCCTCCGTGCAGAAGCCCATGACACGCTCCACGCCCGCGCGGTTGTACCAGCTCCGGTCGAAGATCACGACCTCGCCCGCCGCCGGCAGATGCGGGATATAGCGCTGCAGGTAGATCTGGGACTTCTCCCGTTCGGTCGGCGCCGGCAAGGCGAGGACGCGAAACACCCGCGGGCTGACGCGCTCGGTGATGGCCTTGATCGTGCCTCCCTTCCCGGCGCCGTCGCGCCCCTCGAAGACCACGCAGACCTTGAGCCCGGCGTGCTGCACCCACTCCTGCAGCTTGACCAGTTCGACGTGGAGGTCGCGCAGCGTCTTGTCGTATTCCTTTCGCGACATCGACTTGTCCGACGCAGGCTTCGCGTCGCCTTCGTGCCCTTGCGTCGCCGGTTCCTGCGCTTCCTCCTTGTGGGCCGGCTTTCCGTGGTTGTGCCTCTTCTCGCTCTTCTCGCTCTTCGCCATCGCTGCCTCCATCGGTTGATTGAAAATCTTCGCTCGGTGTTCGCGTCGGCGGCCTCGGCTCACAGCAGCCGCGCGGCCTCGTCCAGCAGATTCCTGGGCTTAGGCACATCGACCCGCGCCACCTGGACCAGCGCGAATGCGCGCACGCGCGGCGGGTCGCCCGGCACCCGGGCGATCTCCAGGTGCAGGGTGTGGCCATCGTCCGTGCCCTGCTCCGGGAGAACGACGTTCATTCGGCTCAGGCGCAGGCTTCTGGCGGTGACCTGGATCAGCGTGTTCGCGTCCGCGAATACCTCGCACACGCGGTCGAGCTGGTGGTCCAGCGCCTCGGAACGCAAGCCCAGGCTCTTGAGGTCGTTGTCGTTCTGTTCCATCTGGGCGCGCAGGCGCGCCAGCTCGCCGGTGTCGACCTCTCCGGCGCCGCCCAGCACCGATTGCATGCCGACGCCTTGCCGCCCGAGCAGCCGCAACCGGGCCGCGACCAGCGCGCGCTCCTGCTCGAGCACGTCCCGGCGCGAGGTGTCCGCGGCAATCCGTGCGAGCCCTTCGATCGCCAGCTGGTCCACCATCCGGCGCCCGATCTCCTGCCTGAGTTCGGCATCCGTTGGGGCGCAGATCCTGATCTGGTGATCGCTGAAGCTCAATGTCGTCTGCGCCACATCCGAGCGCATGACATCGCCATCCTGCGCCACGCCCAGCGTGCGGCGTTCGTTCATGGCCATGCCGAGCACGGCATAGGCTTCGAGCAGCCCCGGATGCTGTTCGAAGAAGCTGTAGAGCTCCGTCGAACGGCCGAGCGCCGGTGCTACGTCGTCGGCAGCCCCGAAGAACGCCCGGATGTGGGAGTCGGAAGCCCAACTCGCCGGGCTCAAGGCGCGCGGCGAAGGAAATGCCGCCACCAGCTCGCGCAGGTGATCCGCCGCCTTCGCGACTGCCGATCTCAATCGCGCTTCGTGGCCTTGCGCCAGACGCAGGCGGGGGCTCAGGCCGATGACGCGCGCCACCAGCCGCTCGACTTCCTCGTCCCGCGGCGGATGCTTTCCCTTGCCGCCAAACAGGCGGCCGATGATTCCCATGGCGCGCTCCTTCGAGAGGATCAGGCGAAATCGTCACTCAGGATCTGTGCGCTGATCCGCCCCTTCTTCCAGAACACGTCGTGGATCCGTTCCTTGAGCTTGTGCAGACCGTCCGGATGGACACCCCGAAAGGTGAGCAGCACCGCAGGCCGCGAGCCGTCGCCCTCGACATGCTGGATCTCGTCGAACTCCGGAAAGCCGTACTTCACCAGGAAGGCCTTGACCTCGTCATCGGACGTGCCCGCTTCGATATTTCCCAACAAGAGCCGTGCCATTTCGATTTCTCCTAACGAACTGTCTTTTTTGCTACGCCATGATGTGAACGCCGCCGTCGACGTACAGCGTTTCACCCGAGAGCCGCCGCGCGTAAGGCGTCGCAAGGAACGCGCAGGTGAATCCGACGTCCATGATGTCGACCAGCTCGCCCATCGGAGCGCGCTGCGCCGCCTCGGTGAGCAGCAGGTCGAAGTCCTTGAGGCCGGCTGCCGCGCGGGTCTTGAGCGGACCCGGCGAGATCGCGTGCACCCGGATGCCGAGGGGCCCGAGTTCATAGGCCAGGTAGCGCACCGACGCTTCGAGTGCGGCCTTCACGGGGCCCATCACGTTGTAATTGGCGACCACCTTGTTGGCGCCGTGGTAGGACATGGTGAACATCGTGCCGCCGTCCTTCATCAAGGGTGCGGCCAACCGTGCCATCCGCACGAAGGAGTGGCACGAGATGTCCATCGCCTGGGCAAAGCCCTCGGCGGAGCAATTGAGCAGCCCCCCCTGCAGGTCTTCCTTCGGCGCCCAGGCGATCGAATGCACCACCACATCGAGCCGGCCCCAGTCGCTGTCGATGCGCCCGAACAGGGCCTCGAGCTCGCCCGGCCTGGCCACGTCCAGCGGCATGAAAATCGGCGCCCCCAGGGCGGCCGCCAGGGGTTCGACATGGGGCCTGGCCTTCTCGCCGGCATAGGTGATGGCCAGATCCGCGCCCAGCTCGCGAAACGCCGCTGCGCATCCGTAGGCGATCGAGTGTTCATTGGCGATCCCGCAGACGAGCACCTTGGCGCCCTTGAGCAGCGGGCGTGGCAATTCAAGCGTCATCGTCACTCCTTGAAGCGAGCACGTGGTGGGTATGCCGCGCGATCATCAATTCTTCGTTCGTGGGAATCACCCATGCCGAGACCTGGCTCGACGGCGTACTGATGCGCGGACCGCCGGACAGGTTGGCTGCCGGGTCGAGCGCCACGCCGAGCCAGGCCGCGTCGCGGCAGACCCGCTCGCGCAGCGACGCTGCGTGCTCGCCGATGCCGGCGGTGAACACCAGCGCGTCGATGCCATGGGTCGCCGCCGCCAGCGAGCCGAGTTCGCGCCCGATCCGGTAGGCATAGAGGTCGATGGCGAACCGGGCACGGGCGTCATCGCTGGCCAGCAGCACCCGCATGTCGCTGGACAGGCCGGAGACGCCCAGCAGTCCGGACTGCTTGTAGATCAGGTCCTCGACCGCGCGCACGTCCATGCGGAGTTCGTCCAGCAGGTAGAGGATGACGCCCGGATCCAGATTGCCGCTGCGCGTGCCCATCGGCAAACCGTCGACCGCGGTGAAACCCATGGTGCTTGCGAGGCTGCGCCCCGCCGACATCGCGCATAGGCTGGCGCCATTGCCGAGGTGCGCGACGATGGTGCGGCCCGCCGCCGCCTTCGGGTCGAACTGCGGCAGCACGCTCGCGATGTACTCGTAGGAGAGGCCGTGGAACCCGTAGCGCCGCACGCCCAGGCCCGTAATCGAGGGAGGAAGCGCAAAGGCCTGCGCCACCTCGGGTTGCGCGCGATGGAAGGCGGTGTCGAAGCACGCCACCTGGGGCAGGTCCGGACGCTGCTTGGCCACGATCTCGATGGCCTTGAGGTTGTGCGGCTGGTGCAGGGGGGCCAACGGAATCAGAGTCTCCAGGGCCGAGATCACCTCCGGTGTGACCCGCGTGGCCTGCGAGAACGCCAGTCCGCCATGCACGACGCGGTGACCGACGGCAGACAGCTCGTAGCCCTCGCGGTGTTCGCGCAGGAACGCCGCCAGGTGGCCGATGGCGCCCTCGTGTCCGAGCGCGACGCCTTCGCCCCAGGCCTTGGCGCCGACTTCGGTGCCGTGTCCGTCCACGGCGGAAAAGCGCGGCGCGGTGAAGAGCCCCTCGACCTGGCCGCGCATGATCAGATCCAGCGCGCTGCCTTGCGTGGTGAACGCGCTGAACTTGATGCTCGACGAGCCCGCATTCAGCACCAGGATCACGTCGGTCATGGTCTCACCCCATCACCGCGGTGCTCTCGCGGCGGGCCTTGGCGACCATCGCGGCGACGGCACACGACGCCAGCCGCGTCATCAGCGAGTCGGCCCGGCTCGTCAGGATGATCGGAACCCGCGCGCCGAGAACGATGCCCGCCGCATCGGCGCCGGCCAGGAAGGACAGGCTCTTGGCGAGCATGTTGCCGGCTTCCAGATCCGGAACCACCAGCACGTTGGCGCGTCCCGCGACCGGCGAATCGATCTTCTTGATCTTCGCGGCCTCCAGGCTGATCGCGTTGTCGAGCGCCAACGGGCCATCGATGACCGCGCCCGTGATCTGGTGCCGGTCCACCATCTTGCACAAGGCGGCTGCCTCGATGGTGGAAGGGACCTTCGAATTGATGGTCTCCATCGCCGAGAGAATGGCGACCCGCACGTCCTGCACTTGCAAGGCGTGCGCCAGGTCGATCGCGTTCTGCACGATGTCGATCTTGTCGTCCAGCGTCGGCGCGATGCTGACGGCGGCATCGGTGATGATCAGGGCGTGTTCGTAGCTGGGCACGTCCATCACGAAGCAGTGGCTGATGCGCCGCGCGGTGCGCAGGCCGCCGTCGCGCTTCACCACGGCCCCCATCAGTTCATCCGTGTGCAGGCTGCCCTTCATCAGCGCGTCGGCCTTGCCCTCGCGCACCAGCAGGACGGCCGCGTCCGCCGCGGCGTTGCTGTAGGGCGCGTCGACGATGGGATAGCCGGAGATGTCCACTGCGAAGGACGCGGCCACGGCCTCGATGCGCGCACGCGGCCCGACCAGAATCGGCGCGATCAGCCCCAGCCTGGCGGCCTCTCGCATTCCTTCCAGCGAACTCTGGTCGCAAGGATGCACCACGGCCGTGGGCATCGGGGGCATCCCCTTGCAGAAGTCGATCAGGCGCTGATACTTCTCGTGCTTCGCGTTCATGAGGAGGCCTTCTTCCTTCGTGCCGGCGCCACGCGCTTCCGAAGAACGGTGGCGACCTTCGATCCCGCCCGATGGCTGCGCGCAAGCTGCGCTCCTGCGTCCATGGTGACTCCCTTTCGACGAACTACTTGGCGGCGTGCTTCAACGCCGCCTGCAGGCCTGCAGAACCCGGGCTCTTGACTTCCTTCATGACCAGGATCTGCTGCGGCGTGACCGGCTTGCCGTAGTAAGCCGCATTGAGGGAATCGCGCACGTCGATCACCGATCCATCCACCGCCAGGCCGGCGAACGCGCCCTTGACCATCGAGAAGGCGACGAAGTCGCTGCCGAGTGCGGCGCTGGCGTCCATGCCCTTCTTCCAGGCGGCGACCGAGGCATCGGCGCCGAGCTTCACCTTGCTCGCGAACACCGAGTCGAGCGCCTTCTGTGTGTGCACCAGCATCACCATTTCTGCCGATGACGCGCCGGCCTGGAATCCGAAGCTGGCGGAGCCCATCGTGTAGAAGGCCGGTCCGCTCCAGCTTCCGGTCTTTTCATCGCGCACCATCAGGACACCGGAGCCTCCCGAGCCACCGAGCACGAAGCCCGCCTTGAGAATCTGCGGGAAGATCAGCACGCCCTTGGCCTGGCCGAGGGCAGTACCGAACCCGGCGGAGAAGTCGGGGTTCTTCGCGAAGGCGTTGACCGTGGCCTGTGCCTTCTGAACAAGCGCCTTGGCGTCGGCGTCGTCGGCGGCGTGGGCCGGCAAGCCAACGAACACCGCGGCGAGGGTCAGTGTGCCGACGGCGAACGAAAAGTGTCTGCGGTTTGTGCTCATCGATATCTCCTCGGTGGTGCCGTCAGTGACGACGTTGCTGCGAACTGTCGCGGGGCCTTCTCACGTCCCGGGAAGCCATTGTGGGAAGCGGGCGCGCCGAGCACCTTGATCTGGCTCAACCCCGGCCGGCCCGCGCACGCTTCACTGCTGTTGCCTGTTGGCCTTGATGTTGCCGGCGACCCCGCCGGCAACGGCGCCGACGGCCGCACCGGTCCAGCCACTGCCGCCGGCGATGGCCGCGATGCCGGCGCCGGCCGCGGCACCGATGGCCGCGCCACTTGCCGTTCCCTGCTGCTGCGGCGTCATGTTCGTGCAGCCGATCGCGATCACGGCGGCTCCGATCGAAACGATGAGTCTGATGTGCTTCATGACTTTCTCCTCGAGGCCTAGTTCTTGAGGCCGGGCACGACCATCTCGAACCAGAGGGTTTCGATGACCGGGCGTTGCAACCGGTCCGGATGCGCGGCATACCAGCGGTCGAGTCCGATGCGCACGGTGTCGAGCGTCTGTCCCCTGAGCCCCTTGGCTGCCCTGGGAATGACGGTCTGGCTGTCAGGCGGCGCATTGCCGGCGTGGTAGGCGGTCTCTATCTGGATCACGTTGGCGACGCCGATCAGGTAGACCTTCTTCAGTTGCTCGCTGGATCGGGTCCAGTGCTCGCCCGTGATCAGGGGCACTTCCTGCGCGCGGACATGGCCGCATGCCAGCGCCGCGGCGAGGAGCAGCGGGACCATCGTCATCTGCCAACTCAGTCTCTTGGTCATCATTCACCTCCATAAGGAGTCGTTGAACGAACGCTCCGGCTCATCATTCGGTACAGCATGGCGGAGCAGCCACTGCCAGGGCCGGCAGGTCGAATCCGCCGCCCAAGGCCAGAACGAGGTTGGCGCGTTGTGCCAGCTGCTCGGACTGAACACGCAATCGCGAGGTCCGCACCGCATAGAGCGTGAGCTGACTCTGCTCGACCGCACGCAGGTCGACGGTGCCGACGCGATACTGGATCCGGGCCAGTTCCAGCGCCTCGGCACTGTCGCGAACGGTCGCCGCGAGGATGGCGTCGCGTTCGCGCAAGACCGACTCCGCGCCCAGGGCGTTCTCGACTTCGGCGAAGGCCTTCTGGCCGGCGCGCGCGTACTCGGCCACCGCCTGCTTCTGCTCGGCCGACCGGATCTCGACCTGCGCGCGCAGCGCGCCGCCCTGGTAGAGCGGCGCGATCAGGTTGGCGCCGAGGCTCCAGACCGGGCTGCTGACGTCCTTCAGGACGATCAGCTCGCTGGACACGTTGCTGCCCCCCGCCGTCAGGCTGATCCTGGGGAGCTGCGCCGCCTTGGCCTCGCCGACCCGGTCGAAGGCCGCGGCGACGCGGCGCTCCGCCGCCACCACGTCGGGCCGGCGCTCCAGCAGCTCCGACGGCATGCCCACGGGCAGCGGCGCGGGCATCGGCGACAGGCGGTCGGCGACCGCGATCTCGGCCGCCGGGTAGCGTCCGAGCAGGATTTCGAGCGAACGGCGCGCCTGCTCGCCCGCGAGCTCGACCTGCTTCAGCGTATCGCGATAGGGGCCGACATTCGCGCGTGCCTGCGCCACCGCCTGCGCGCTGCCGTTGCCGACCCGCAATCGATCGTCGGCCATCCGAAGCAGGGTCTCGGATGAGCTCAGGGCATCCTGCGCGATCACGCGCTGCATCCGGGCCTCGACCGCCAGGAACCATGCCTTGGCCACCATCGCCGCCAGCGACTGGCGCGCATACGCGTAGTCGGCCTCGGCGGCCGCCGACTGCTCGCGGGTCGCGGCCCGTCCGTAGCGCAGGCGGCCCCAGACGTCGAGCTCCAGCGATGCGTTCAGGAAGATCCCGTCCAGGCCCCCGCCGCCGCCCGATTTGCCGCCGCCCAGGCCGATCACCCCGACCGAAGGCAGCAAGGCGGCCGACGCCACCTTCACGTACCCGGCGGCCTGCTCGACCCGTGCCGCGGCCACCCTCAGGTCCGCGTTGTAGGCCAGGGCCTCGTTGACGAGCGCTGTCAGCGCAGGTTCCTCGAAGGCCGCGAGCCAGCCGTCGGCCACCGGCGCCGCGACGCCCCCGCCGGCCCTGAAGGCAGGGGGTGCCGGCGCCTGGGGCAGCACCTCCTTGTGCAGGTCGGCCGCCGTCGGCGGGGCCTTGAGTGCGCAGCCAGCCAGCGCGGCCGCCAGGGCCGTGAAGAGAATCCCTCGATGAAGCGAAGGTGTGCGCATCAGTGCAATTTCAGAACAAGGTAGTTGGCGATCGCGCCGACACGCAGGATCACCATGCGCACGATGTGGATGGCCGCCCCGTGCTCGGTGTAGATCGCGCCCTGGCCATCGGCGCCGGCGGCAAGGAACAGCTCCCTGTCTTTCTCGTCGACCAGGAGCTTGACCGGGAAGCGGCCCGGCACCTGCGGAAATGGCCCGGTCTGCGGCAGCGTGCCCGACGGAGGCACCTGGCCCTGGCCTTGCGCCCAGACGATGGAATCGACCGTGGCCCCGATGATGCGGCCCGGGTAGGTCTGGAGCGTGAACTCCGCCAGGTTGCCGGGCTCGACCAGCCGCAATTCGTTCTGGCTGTAGAGCGCGATGACCTGGTACGTCTCCTCGACGAAACTCATTGCCGGCGTCAGCGGCAGCGCCACCACGTAGGAGCCCGGCCGCAACTGGACGTTGATGGCATAGCCGTTGGCCGGCGCGAAGACGGCGGTCTGGTCGAGATTCCATTGCGCGTTCCCGAGCTCCGCGCGGCTGATGTCGACCTGCGCCTTGGCGGTCGCGAGCTGGGCGCGCGCCGCCGCGACCGACGCCTGTTCACCGTTGACCTGGCCCGAGAGTTTCTGCGTGACCTGAGCCTCGTTGGCCGCGGCCGTCGCGACCTGGCCCTGCAGGTCGGCCAGGTTGGACTCCGCCTGCTCGAGCGCGAAGCGGTCGCCGGCGCCGGTGGCCACCAGTTCCCGGTTCTGGCGGACCCGCATCCGGGCCAGCTCCAGCTTCGGCTGCAGCGACCTGACCTGACCCGTGGATGCCTTCAACTGCTCCTGCAGTTGCCGGGCGCCGGCCGAAGCGTCGACCAGGGCCGCACCGGCCTGCACGAACTTGGCCTCGTCCGCGGCCAGTTTCCCCTTGGCCGCATCGAGTTCGTTCTGGTACTGGGTCGGGTCGATCCGGAACAGCAGCTCCCCCTTCTTGACCAGCCGATTGGGCTCGACCGGCACCTCGAGCACCCGCCCCCGCACCTGGGGCACCACCTGCACCACGTACTTGATGACCCGCACATCGGCCGAGGAGGGGGCGACGACGTTGAGCGTCAGGACCAGCGCGGTCAGGGCGACGATCGGGATGATCACGACCGTGACTTGCGTCGCGGTGTTCCACGGCAGCCACTTCAGCTTGATGAAGAAGAGCCAGACGAAGAAGGCGTAGATGCCGAGCAGCAGTGCTTCCATCAGGCGCTCGCATCTCTTGCAACGGCGGCGTTGATCTCGGCCGTCTCGGCTGCCGGCATCGCCATGGTCAGCTCCTTGCGCAGCACCTTGAGTTCGGCGGTCAGCGTGCCCTTGGCAGCCATGACGTCGAGTTCGTCGCGCAGGTGCGCGATCTCATGCGCCAGCAATTCGCCCGCCCGCGCCTTGTCGGCCTGCTCGTGGAAGTAGTCCTCGTGCTTCTCGGTGCCGTACGCCACCTGGTAGCCCACCGGTTTCACGAAGGCCCAGAGCCAGGCGATCGGCCACAGCATGCCGCCGAACACCAGCGACAGCAGGCACAGGGTCTTGATGGCGTCCCGCTGGGGATGGTGCCGCTGGTGGGCGATCTTCTCCGGCATGACGTGCACCAGCCAGAACAGCACGATCCCGGCGATCGGAACCGCAAAGATGATGAACCAGGCGAGGCCGGTCGCCACGGAGCCCATCATCTCGTGCGGGAGGAACGAGGCGCTCGCTTCGAACGGCGCCGCCAGCCCGACCGCTCCAAGCAAAGCGGACAGGAGCGCCGGGCTTCGGCGGGGGAGCGTCCCTTCGGGTTCTCTTGACGCGGAATGCATGCTTTCTCCTGTGCGAGGCGAGGTCGGCCAGCGTCGTGGCGATGCAGCAAATGCTAGAGGTGTCGTGCCGCCTCCGATTGAGAAATATCAAGTGCCGACGACGAAAAAACAGCGCCGGCGATTGATCGATCTCAATTCGCACGGCGGCCGCGGCGCGGAAACTGCCGCCAGGGCGCCTCCAAGAACGCGGAAGGAGATGACATGATTCGACCCACGGCCGTCGCCGTCGTCGTGCTCGCCCTGTGCGGCTCGGCACAGGCTCAGTCCAACGAGGAACTCAAGGCCCTGCTGGAGCAGGCCATGAGGACGATCCAGGATCTGCAGGGTCGCGTGACGGTGCTGGAGCAGAAAAAGGAGCCCGCTCCGGCTCCCGCTGCCGGTGCCGCTGCGCCGGCCGTGGCGGGCGCGCCACCCGCGGCCGCCGCCTGGGCGCCGGTGGTCTCGGTGGGTACCCGCGCCGAGGATGGCGTGCCGGATGCGGACAAGGCGCGCGTCGAGTTCTACGGCCAGGCGATGCTCGACGCCATCTACGACTTCAAGCGCATGAACCCCGACTGGAACGCCACCCTGCGGCCGTCGCAGATTCCGATTATCTGCCCGGGCTCGCCGGGCTGCGGCAAGGACGGCGCGACCATCCTCAGCATCCGCCAGTCGAGCCTGGGCTTCAAGTCGTTCATTCCCACGACCTACGGACAGATCAAGACCGATCTCAGCTTCGACCTCTTCGGCTCGAACGGCAGCACGCAGGTCCACTGGCTGAACGCCTGGGCCGAGATGGGGATGTACGGCGCCGGCCAGACCTACTCGAACTTCATGGACATCGATGTGTTCCCGAACACCATCGACTACTGGGGACCGAACGGCATGGTCTTCGTGCGCAATCCGCAGCTGCGCCTCTCGCCCTACGACAAGGATGGCCTGCGCGCGGCGTTCTCTCTGGAGGCCCCCAATTCGGCGCTCGACACCGGCAGGATCAACCGGATCGACCCTGCGCTCGGCGCCAGCATCACGGGCTGGAACCGCTTGCCGGATGCGGTGGCGTCGCTCAAGTTCGAACGAGACTGGGGCCACGTCCGCTCCGCCGCCATCGTGCGCCAGGTCGGCTTCCAGAACCCGGCCGCCCCGGACGGCAACCCCTCGGGCACGGAGACCGGGTACGGCCTGAACCTCAGCGGCGCCTTCAACGCCTTCGGCAAGGATCGGCTGAGTTGGCAGCTGGTCGGCGGGCGAGCGATCGCCAGCTACATGAACGACGGCGGCGTGGACCTGGCACCAGGCTCGAACCTGCGCGCCGAGACCGTGCCGTCGGTGGGATGGCTGGTCTTCTACAACCACTACTGGAGCGACAAGTGGAGCAGCTCCATCGGCTACAGCGAACACCGCCAGAACAACACCGGCGGGCAGCTCGCCACGGCCTTCCAGAAGGGCAGCTACTCGTCGGTCAACCTGCTCTACGCGCTCGACAAGAACGTCCTGGTCGGCAGCGAGTTCATCTGGGGCCGGCTCGAGAACAAGGCCGGGCTGGCGTCGGACGACTACCGCCTGCAGTTCTCGACGAAGGTCACCTTCTGAACCCGCCCAACCCACTCCACGGACCCGCACATGCAGTTCAAGTCGACCTTCCCGATCCTGATCGCCCATCGCGATGTCGGCGCGCAGAGCGTCGCGGGCGTGCGTCTGCGGCAGATTCAGCATGAGCTCGAACAGGGCGGCTGGAAGACGATCGCGGTCAACAACGAGTCCGATGCCGGCATCGTCGCCGGTGCGCATCGCGGGCTGTCGGCGATCGTCTTCCGTGTCGATGCGACGCGGGGAGATCCGGCCGCGGGCAAGCGGCTCATCGAGCTCATGGAAGCGGTGCACCAGCGCGCATCGGGCCTGCCGATCATCGCGCTGGGCGAGACCGCCACCCTCCAGGGCAAGTCGCCGAAGGCGGTGCAGGCGCTGCGCAACCTCCACAGCATCCTCTACCTGTACGAGGACACGGTGTCCTTCCTGGCGCGCCAGATCATGCGCGCCGCCGAGGACTACCTCGAGAACCTGCTGCCGCCGTTCTTCAAGGCGCTGACGCGACATGCGGAGCGCTCGGCGTACTCGTGGCACACGCCCGGGCACGCCGGCGGGGTCGGCTTCCTGAAGACGCCGGTGGGCTACGCGCTGCACGAATTCTTCGGCGAGAACACGGTGCGCTCCGACCTGTCGATCTCGGTGCCCGAACTCGGTTCGCTGCTCGACCACACCGGGCCGGTCAAGGAGGCCGAGGCCTACGCGGCGCAGGTCTTCGGCGCCGACCACACCTATTTCGTGACCAACGGCACGTCGACCGCCAACAAGATCGTCTGGCACTCCATGGCGGGTCGCGGCGACCTGGTGATCGTCGACCGCAACTGCCACAAGTCGCTGCTGCACTCGCTGATCATGACCGGTGCGACGCCGATCTACTTCACGCCGGCACGCAACGACTACGGGATCATCGGCCCGATCGGCCTGGACCAGTTCTCGCCTGAATCGATCCGCAAGAAGATCGCCGCCAGCCCGATCGCGCGCGGCGCCAAGGGCAATGTGCGCATCGCCGTGGTCACCAACTCGACCTACGACGGCCTTTGCTACAACGCCGAAAAGATCAAGGCCGAGGTCGCCGACCAGGTCGATGCATTGCATTTCGACGAGGCCTGGTATGCCTACGCCGCTTTCCACGAGTTCTATGCCGGCCGGCACGCGATGGGCGTGCCGCGCGGCCACCCGCGGGCCGACCACACGCTGGTGTTCGCCACCCAGTCGACGCACAAGCTGCTGGCCGCGTTCTCGCAGGCCTCGATGATCCACATCCAGGAATCCGACCAGCGAAAGATCGACACGACGCGCTTCAACGATGCCTTCATGATGCACGGCTCGACCTCGCCGCACTACGGGATCATCGCCTCGCTCGACGTCAGCTCCGCCATGATGGAGGGTGCCAGCGGGCGCTCCATCGTGCAGGAGACGCATGACGAGGCGATGCACTTCCGGCATGCGCTGGCGGCGGTCGGCGAGAATTTCAAGCGCCCGGACTGGTGGTTCAAGGTCTGGCAGCCCGAGGGCCTGGATCTGGACAAGTCGCCGCAGACGCAGGACTGGGTGCTCGAGCCCAAGGCCTCCTGGCACGGCTTCGGCAACCTGGCCCGCGACTACGTGATGCTCGACCCGATCAAGGTCACGCTGCTCACCCCCGGCCTGGGCAAGGGCGCCAAGCTCGGCAAGACCGGCATTCCGGCCGCGGTGGTCAGCAAGTACCTGTGGGAGCGCGGCCTGGTGGTCGAGAAGACCGGACTCTACAGCTTCCTGATCCTGTTCTCGCTGGGCATCACGCGCGGCAAGTGGAGCACGATGGTCGACGCGCTGGCCGACTTCAAGTCCGACTACGACCGCAATGCGCCGCTGGCGAAGACGCTGCCGAGCGTCGCCGCGGCAGGCGGCCATGCGTACGCCGGCTGGGGCCTGCGAGACCTGTGCGACGCCCTGCACACCTGCTACCGCGACAACGACACCGCGATCGCCATGAACGCGATGTACACCGACCTGCCGGAACCGGCGATGAAGCCGTCCGATGCCTACGACCGGCTGGTCCACGGCGGCGTGGAGCCGGTGCCGATCGAGGCGCTGAAAGGCCGCATCGCCGCCGTGATGGTGGTTCCCTATCCGCCGGGCATCCCCCTGATCATGCCCGGCGAGCGCTTCGTGACCGACTCGATCATCGAGTACCTGAAGTTCGCGCGCGACACCGACGACCGCTTCCCCGGCTTCGAGGCGGACATCCACGGACCGCGCTACGAAGTCGACAAGGCCGGCCGCAAGCACTGGCTCGTCGATTGCGTCAAGGAATAGAAAGAGGCCCGCCATGATTCCTCGCTCCGTCAAGGCGCCGACGATCCCGATCCCGTTCCACAGGCTGCTGAAAGTGGTGGCGGTCGTCGATCGACACAGCCCGCAGACCCAGCAGCTGATCGACCACATCCGGGGCGAGAACTACGAGGTCGAGGTCTGCGACAGCTTCGGGCGGGACCTCTCCGAGGACGCATCCGTGGGCGCCTACATCGCCCTGGTCGACGGCGAGCACCGCGAGGCCGCGCGTGCGGCGGCGCTTGGGGTGCGTGCGCTGGGCTTTCGCACGCCGCTCTGGGCGCTGGCCGACTCGCATCGCATCGCCGATGTCGCCGTGTACGGCATGACGGGGGAGGTCGACGGCTACATCTACCTCGGCCAGCAGACGCCGGCCTACTATGCCAAGCAGGTGATCGCCAGCCTGGTCGACTACGGTATGTCGCTGCTGCCTCCGTTCTTCGGCGGGTTGATGGCCTACGACTCCGCGGCCAACATCGCCTTCGACTGCCCCGGGCACCAGGGCGGGCAGTTCTTCCAGAAGTCGCCGACCGGGCAGATCTTCTTCAAGTACTTCGGCGAGAGCATCTTCCGCAATGACCTGTGCAACGCCGACGTCGACCTCGGCGACCTGCTGATTCATGAAGGCGCCGCGCTGCAGGCGCAGAAGGAGGCGGCCGCGGTGTTCGGCGCCGACCGGACCTACTTCGTCCTCAACGGCACCAGCACCTCGAACAAGGTGGTGACCAACGCGGTGCTCAAGCGCGGCGACCTGGTGCTGTTCGATCGCAACAACCACAAGTCGCTGCACCAGGGCGCATTGGTCGGCGCAGGCGCCACGCCGGTCTTCCTGCCGACGGCGCGCAATGCCTTCGGCATGATCGGCGCGGTCGACTGGGAGGCCTGGGACGAGGCTGCCCTGCGCGAGCAGATCCGCAAGAACCCGCTGGTCAAGGACCCGGACCTGCACAAGGCCGAACGGCCCTTCCGCCTGGCCTGCATCCAGCTCGCCACCTACGACGGCACCATCTACAACGTGCGCCGCGTGCTCGAGAAGATCGGCCACCTGTGCGACTACGTGCTGTGGGACGAGGCCTGGATCGGCTACAACGCGTTCCACCCGCTGTTCGAGAACCACAGCCCGATGCGCCTGACCGACCTCGGTCCGCAGATGCCGGGGCTGTTTTCGACCCAGTCGGTGCACAAGCAGGGCGCCGGCTTCTCGCAGGCCTCGCAGATCCACAAGCGCGACGAGCACATCCACGGCCAGCGCCGCTACATCGAGCACAAGCGATTCAACGAGTCGTTCCTGATGCACGCCTCGACCTCGCCGTTCTACCCGCTGTTCGCATCCCTCGATGTCAATGCCCGGCTGCACGCGGGCAAGGCCGGCGAGATGCTGTGGGACCGCTGCATCGAACTCGGCATCGAGGTGCGCAAGAAGCTGCGCGAGTTCGGCCGCCACTATGCCAAGGTCGGCCGCGGTGCGCAGGAGCAGTGGTTCTTCGACCCCTTCGTGCCCGACCGCGTGACGGTGAGCCGCTCGCGCTTCGCCGCCGATGCGAACGACGTCGCCTGGGAAGACCTGCCCACCGAGCTGATCAAGCGCGAGCAGCAATGCTGGAGCTTCGACCCCGAAAGCCGCTGGCATGGCTACCTGGGCTATGCGCCCGACTATGCGATGGTCGACCCGAACAAGCTGACCTTGCTGACACCCGGCATCGACCGCGCCACGGGGGACTACCTCGACTTCGGCGTGCCGGCCACCGTGGTGGCCAATTTCCTGCGCGAGCAGCGCATCGTGCCGGAGAAGTGCGACCTCAACAGCATCCTGTTCCTGATGACGCCGGCGGAGGACGAGAGCAAGCTCAACACGCTGATCGCCAAGCTCGTCAAGTTCAAGAACCTGTGGGACGAGGACGCGCCCTTGTGCGATGTGCTGCCGACGCTGTATGCCGCGCACAGCCAGCGCTACGCCGGCTACAGCTTGCGGCAGGTGTGCAACGAGATGCATGCCTTCTATCGCACGCGCCGGGTCAAGGACCTCCAGGGCCGGTGCTTTCGCGCCGAGAGCTTCCCCGAACTCGCGATGTCGCCGAAGGACGCCTACGAGGCGCTGGTCGACAACAACGTGGACTACCTCCCGCTCGACCAGGTCAAGGGCCGCGTCTCGGCCACGCTGGCGCTGATCTATCCGCCCGGCATCGGCGTCGTGGTGCCGGGTGAGCGCTGGGACGATCGCGCGCAGCCGATGCTCGACTACTTCCTGGCCTTCGAGGAGTCGTTCAACCGCTTTCCCGGTTTCAACTACGAAGTCCAGGGCGTGTTCCAGGAGAAGGTCGACGGCCGCATCCGGTTTCACACCTACGTGGTGCGCGAGTGACTGCGCCATCTCTCAACCAAGGAGACGTCCCCATGGCGGAAAAGCAGAAGAAGATGAGCGTGACGCAGCTGACCTTCATCGTCACGGTGAACATGATGGGCTCCGGCATCATCATGCTGCCCGCCAACATGGCGCAGGTCGGTGCGATCTCGCTGCTGTCGTGGATCGTGACGGCGATCGGCTCGCTGGCCATCGCCTACGGATTCGCGCAGGCCGGGATCTTCAACCAGCGCACCGGCGGCCTGGCGGCCTATGCCGAGGATGCCTACGGCAAGGATGGCTACTTCCAGGTCTTCTTCCTGTACTTCATCTCGCTGGCCATTGCCAACGTGGCGGTCGCCAGTTCGGCGCTGGGCTACCTGGCGGCATTCTTCCCGGTGCTGTCGTCAACGCCGGCCATCAGCTGCCTGAGCGTGATTGCGCTGCTCTGGTTGACGACGGTGGCCAACTTCGGCGGCCCGAGCCTGACCGGGAAGATCGGTTCGATCACGGTGTGGGGCGTGATCCTGCCGGTCGGCTTCATCTCGGTCGCCGGCTGGATCTGGTTCAGCGGCCAGACCTTCGCCGCGGCCTGGAATCCCAAGGGCCTGAGCCTCTTCGAAGGCATGGGTTCGAGCATCTCGCTCACGCTGTGGGCCTTTCTGGGCATGGAGTCGGCCTCGCAGAACGCATCGGCCGTCGAGAACCCCAAGCGCGACGTGCCGCTGGCCTGCATGTTCGGCACGGCCGGCGCGGCGGTGGTCTACATCCTGTCGACGACCGTGATCCAGGGCATCGTGCCCAATGCCGAGCTCGCCGCGTCGACCGGCCCCTTCGGCCTGGCTTACGCGAAGATGTTCACGCCGGCGATCGGCTCGATCGTCATGGCACTCGCCGCGATGGCGTGCGTAGGTTCGTTGCTCGGCTGGCAGTTCACGCTCGCGCAGACGGCCAAGGACGCGGCCGACACGCGGATGTTCCCGGCCATCTTCGGCAAGGCCAATGCGATGGGCGCGCCGATCGCGGGCATGGTGATCATGGGCGTGCTGCAGTCGGTGATGGCGCTGTCGACCATCTCGCCCGACCTCAGCAAGCAGTTCGCGGCGCTGGTGAACCTGGCCGTCGTCACCAACGTGGTGCCCTACATCATCTCGCTTTCGGCGCTGTTCGTGATGATGCGCAATGCCAAGGTGGAGCCGGCGGTGTACCGGCGCAACGGCATCGTGGCGGTCGTCGCGATGCTGTATTCGGTCTATGCGCTCTATGCCTCGGGCAAGGATGCGGTGATGGGCGGCATGCTGGTGATGGCCATCGGCTACATCGTCTGCGGCTTCATCGCGCCGCGCTTTCGCGAGATGCGCACGACGACCGCCCGCCCGGCCTGAATCCGGACGCGAAAGGAACCCCATGACCTACCTCGATGCGCGCGACGACCACCGCTTCGCGGCGCGGCTATGCAGGGCGCTGATCGGCCCGCTGCTGTGCCTGGCCCTGGCAACGCCGGCGATGGCGGCCGGCACGCTCGACAAGGCCCGCGAGACAGGCAAGCTGACCTTCGGCTACCGCGCCGACGCGCGCCCGTTCTCCTATGCCGACGAGTCGGGCAAGCCGAACGGGTTTTCCGTCGCGCTGTGCCGCAGGATCGCCGATGCGGTGAAGGCCGAACTCAAGCTGCCCGCCTTGGAGGTCGACTTCGTGCCGGTCACGGCAGAGAACCGGTTCAATGCCGTGGAACAGGGAAAGATCGACCTGCTGTGTGGCACGGCCACGCCGACGCTCGGGCGGCGCGCGATGGTCGACTTCTCGCTCCCGATCTTCTACGCGGGCATCGGCGCGATCGTGCGCGAGGATGTGTCGCGCCGCCTGCGTGATGCGCTGGCCAACCGGCCGGACCCCACCCAGCCGATCTGGCGCGGCTCGCCGGGACTCATGACCGAGAGAGCGACGCTGGTGGTCGTCGGCGGGACCACCATCGAGCGTTCGCTGATCGACGCGCTGAAGGCGCGGCGCATCGAGGTCAGCGTGGTGCCGGCGCCCGACTACCCGACCGGCCTGCAGATGATCGTCGACCGCCGCGCCACGGCCTTGTTCGGCGACCGTCCGGTGCTGCTCGACGCAGCCCGGAACGGCTCCTCCTTCAGCGAACTCACCGTGCTCGATCGCGCCTTCACGCGGGAGCCGCTGGCGCTGGCCCTGCCCCGCGGCGACGCGCCGTTCCGGCTGGTGGTGGATCGCACCCTGAGCCGTCTGTTCCGCTCGAATGAGTTCGCAGCCTTCTACACCAGCTTCTTCGGCCAGCCCGATGCCGACACGCTCCAGTTCTTCCAGGCCTTGGCATTGCCGGAGTGACGGCGCACGTTTCCAGTCCGATCAGAGGAGACATCACATGCAAGCTCTTGGCGTTCACAGTGAAGTCGGCAAGCTGAGGACCGTGATGGTCTGCCGGCCGGGTTTGGCCCATCAGCGATTGACCCCCGGCAACGCCGCCGAACTGCTGTTCGACGACGTGCTGTGGGTCCAGGAGGCGCAGAAGGATCACTACGACTTCGTGCTCAAGATGCGCGAGCGCGGGACCGAAGTGATCGACCTGCACGAGATGCTGGCCGAGACGATGCAGGACAAGGAAGCCCGCGACTGGGTGCTCGACCGGCGCATCACCGACAACGACGTCGGCCTCGGCGTGCGCAGCGCGATCCGGCCCTGGCTGGACGAGATGGCGGCTGCGAAGCTGGCCGAACACCTGATCGGCGGCATCGCGCTGCTCGACCTGCCCAAGAGCGAGATGTCCACGATGATGATCGAGGCCTTCGGCGACACGGACTTCATCACGCCGCCGGTGCCCAACACGCTGTTCCAGCGCGACCCGTCGTGCTGGATCTACCAGGGCGTGACCTGCAACCCGATGTTCTGGCCGGCGCGCCAGCCCGAGACCCTGCTGCAGCGCGCGATCTACAAGTTCCACCCGCGATTCAAGGGCGCCGACTTCACCATCTGGTGGGGCGACTCCGATGAGTCCTTCGGCGCGGCCACGATCGAGGGCGGCGACGTGATGCCGATCGGCAAGGGCGTGGTGCTGGTCGGCATGGGAGAGCGCACCACACGCCAGGCCGTCTACCAGCTGGCCGAGCAACTGTTCAAGCAGAACGGCGCCACGCGCGTGATCGGCTGCCTGATGCCGAAGAGTCGCGCGGCGATGCACCTGGACACCGTGTTCAGCTTCTGCGACCGCGACCTGGTGACCTCCTTCAGGGAGGTCGTCGACCAGGTGCGCTGCTACAGCGCGCGCCCGGACGGCAAGGGCGGCCTCGAAGTCCGCCTCGACCCGGGCCACCTGTTCGAGGTGGTGCGGGATGCGCTCGGCCTGAAGGAGCTGCGCGTGGTGGAGACCGGCGGCAACGCCTGGCAGTCGCAGCGCGAGCAATGGGACGACGGCAACAACGTGGTCGCGCTCGAACCCGGCGTCGTCGTCGCCTATGACCGAAATCCCCACACCAACACCCTGTTGCGCAAGGCGGGGGTCGAAGTCATCACCGTGCGCGGCTCCGAACTGGGACGCGGGCGAGGCGGCGGGCATTGCATGACCTGCCCGATCTCGCGCGACCCGGCCTATTGACCCGATCTTTCCTGGAGAGAACGACATGAGCTTCAATCTTCGCAACCGCTCCCTGCTGACGGTACAGGACTACAGCCAGCGTGAATTCCGCTACCTGCTCGACCTGGCGCGCGACCTCAAGCGCGCCAAGTACGCCCGCACCGAGCAGAAGCATCTGCAGGACAAGGAAATCTGCCTGATCTTCGAAAAGACCTCGACGCGCACCCGTTGCTCGTTCGAGGTCGCGTGCCACGACCAGGGCGCGAACGTGACCTATCTCGACCCGGCGGGCTCGCAGATCGGGCACAAGGAGTCGTTCAAGGACACGGCCCGCGTGCTGGGACGCATGTACGACGCGATCGAGTACCGCGGCGCCAGCCAGGGCGGCGTCGAGACGCTCGCCAAGTACGCGGGCGTGCCGGTGTTCAACGGCCTGACCGACGAATACCACCCGACGCAGATGCTGGCCGACGTGATGACGATGCGCGAGCACTGCGACAAGCCGCTGACCGACATCAAGTACGCCTTCATGGGCGACACGCGCAACAACATGGGACATTCGCTGATGATCGTCGGCTGCCTGATGGGCATGGACGTGCGCATCTGCGGCCCGAAGACGCTGTGGCCTTCGGAGGAGTTTGCCTCGATCGCGCGCGATCTGGCGGCGCGCTACGGCGCCCGGCTGACCGTCACCGACGATCCGGCCGAAGCCGTGGCCGGCGTGGACTACATCCACACCGATGTCTGGGTGTCCATGGGCGAGCCGAAGGAGGTCTGGAAGGAACGCATCGGACTGCTGATGAAGTACCAGGTCAATGCGGCGCTGATGAAGGCCAGCGGCAATCCGAACGTCAAGTTCATGCACTGTCTGCCGGCCTTCCATGACACGGAGACCACGCTGGGCAAGCAGATCGCCGACACCTACGGCATCTCGGACGGGCTCGAAGTGACCGACGAAGTCTTCGAGTCCGAATGGAACATCGCGTTCGAGCAGGCCGAGAACCGGATGCACACCATCAAGGCCATCCTCGTTGCGACCCTGGGAGACTGATCGTGCTGATCGTCACCGCCCTGGGAGGCAACGCGCTGCTGCGGCGCGGGCAGCCGATGACCGCGGAGAACCAGCGCGAGAACGTGCGCATCGCCGCCAGATCGCTGGCGCCCGTCGCGCGCCAGCACGACCTGGTGGTCGGGCACGGCAACGGGCCGCAGGTCGGCCTGCTGGCGCTGCAGGGCTCGGCGTACGCGGCGGTCGAGACCTACCCGCTCGACGTGCTGGGCGCGGAGACCGAAGGGATGATCGGCTACATGATCGAGCAGGAACTCGGCAACCTGCTGCCCTTCGAGCGCCCGTTCGCCACGCTGCTGACCATGGTCGAGGTCGACCCGAAGGACCCGGCCTTTGCGAATCCGACCAAGTTCATCGGCCCGGTGTACGACAAGGACGAAGCCGACCGGATCGCCCTGGCGAAAGGCTGGGTCTTCAAGCAGGACGGCGACAAGTGGCGCCGCGTGGTCGCGTCCCCCGAACCCAGGCGCATCTTCGAGCTGAGGCCGATCAAGTGGCTGCTCGAGCACAACACCATCGTGATCGCTGCGGGCGGCGGCGGCATTCCGGCCGCGTACGGACCGGGGACCGAGCGCAAGCTGGCCGGCATCGAGTGCGTGATCGACAAGGACTTCGCGACCGAGCTGCTGGCGCGCGAACTGGGCGCCGACCTCTACGTGATGCTGACCGACGCCGACGCGGTCTACGTGGACTGGGGACAGCCGACCCAGCGGGCGATCCGAAGGGCCGCGCCGGAAGCGCTGGCGGCCCTGCCGTTCGCCGCCGGCTCGATGGGGCCCAAGGTCCAGGCCGCGTGCCGCTTCGTGCGGGCGACCGGCAAGCGCGCCGCCATCGGGGACCTCGCCGATCTCGGCCGCATCATCGCCGGCGAGGCGGGAACGATGGTCGCCGCGAATGTCGACGGCATCGTCTACGCGTAATCGCACGGGCCCCGGCGCTGCGGCAAGGCCGCGCGCGAGGTGCGAATGGGCGGCCCCGCCGGAGACGCCATGCTGACGGACTATCCGCTGATTGTCTTCGTGGTGTCTTTGGCGCTCCTCTTGTCCTCGGTGTGGGCAGGGGCGAGCATCTTCAGAAAGCGGTGGAAGCCCCGGGAGAGCATGCGGGAGGACTTCGGCGTCATCCAGGCCGCGGCGCTGACGCTGCTGGGACTCATCATCGGCTTCACGTTCTCGATGGCGATCAACCGCTACGACCAGCGCAAGAACCTCGAGGAAGCGGAGGCCAATGCGATCGGCACCGAGTTCCTGCGGGCCGACCTGCTGCCTGCTGCAGACGCTGCCAGGGTCCGGGCGCTGCTGGCCGACTACTTCGACCAGCGCGTGCTCTTCTACACGACCCGCGACGTCGAGCAACTCAAGCAGATCAACGCCCGCACCGCGCAGTTGCAGGCCGCCCTGTGGTCGGCGGTCGCCGTGCCGGCGGCCGCGGCGCCGTCGCCGACGATGGCCGTGGTGGTCATCGGAATGAACGACGTCCTCAACGCCCAGGGCTACACCCAGGCCGCCTGGTGGAACCGGATTCCTTCGGCCGCCTGGGCACTGATGGTGATCATCGCCGTCTGTTGCCACCTGCTCGTCGGCTATGGCGTGAAGGATCCGAGGGCGGAGCGCACCCTGCTGCTCGTCCTGCCGCTGGTGATGTCGATTTCGTTCCTTCTCATCGCGGATATCGACAGCCCGCGCGGCGGCGTGATCCGGGTGAAGCCCGACAATCTGTTGAGTATTGCGGAGACGCTACGCCCGCGTTGAGGTGCGTCAATTCCGACATCCGGCCGTGGGCGGACACTATGGATGACCTGCGTCACCCGACGGAAGGAGTTCTCATGTATCAACGCATCCTGGTCCCACTGGACGGAAGCGAGACCTCGTTGCACGGGCTGGACGAGGCCGTTCGCATGGCCTTGCGAGACGGTGCGACGCTGCGCCTCGTCCATGTTCTCAACAAGTTCAGGCGGACCACCGGCTACGCCTCGACCGCCTCGTTCTCGGAACTGCTGCCGGGCATGAAGGAAGCCGGCGAACAGCTGCTTCGGGAGGCCCGCGATCGCGCCGAACGCGGCGGCGCCAAGACCGAGACCAAGCTCCTCAGTTCGTTGACCGGCGCATTGTCGGAAATGGTCGCGGACGAGGCGGCGGACTGGCACGCCGACCTGATCGTGATCGGCACGCATGGTCGCCGAGGCATCGAGCGGATCCTGTGGGGCAGCGATGCGGAGCAGGTCCTGCGGGTCGCGAATGTACCGGTGCTGCTGGTCCAGGCACCGGGTGGAGAAGAGCCATGATCGAAGAAGACGTCGACGGCGCCGCCACCGCGGCGCGCACGCCGGTGCTGAGTCCCGTGGACCGCGTGTCGGAACTGCTGTTCGGCCTGTTCATGGCGCTTTCCTTCGTCGGCGCCGTGTCGGTGGCGGAGTCCGGGCGCGAGGACATCCGCAAGATGTTCGCCGCCGCCCTGGGATGCAACCTCGCCTGGGGCCTGGTCGACGCGGTCATGTACCTGGTGCGCACGGTCACCGACCGCGGCCGGTGGCTCTCGCTCGTGCGCTCCGTTCGCGCGACCTCGGACCCGGAAACCGGTCGCCGGCTCATCTCGGACGCCCTGTCGCGGGTCGGGGCGAAGTTCATGATGGCGGCCGAACTCGAAGCCGTTCGCGGGCGCATTCTCGCGCTGGCGTCCGTGCCGGCGCGGCCGGCTGTTCTCAAGGACGACCTGCTCGCCGCGATCGCGATCTTCCTGCTCGTGGTCGCTTCGACCTTTCCGGTGGTGCTGCCCTTCATGCTGATGCAGGACGTCGGCATCGCCAAGGCCTTGTCCCGTGCCATCGCGCTGGCGATGCTGTTCTTCGGCGGGCTGGCCCTCGGACGCTACGCGGGCTATGGAAGCTGGAGGGTCGGGTTCATCATGGCCGGGCTTGGCATCGCGCTGGTGGCCGCGATCATGGCGCTCGGAGGTTGAACCACCGGCACCGAGGGGGAGGCGTCGCGGCCGGCAGGATCCGATGCGAAGCGCAGCAAACAGTGATCCAATCGTGCCAAGGCGGATCACACGCCGCTGGAGACCCAGATGCTCGTGCGCAGTCCGCTCTATCTGCTGGAACGATTCGATCCTGGCGTGGTCCAGCTCGACAGCGAGCTTCGGGTCATCGCCATGAACAGCCTGGCCCGGCGCCTGCTGCCGGTCGAGGACAAGCAGCCGTTCGAGAAGATGGTGCTGTCTTTCCACCCCGAGCGCTCCGTGGCCAAGGTGAAGTTCCTGCTGGACCAGGCCGAGTGCCCGGTCAGCAACCCGCCGCCGATGACCATGATCATCAACATCCCGGAACGGGTGTTGCTGATCAAGGTGACCAAGCTGTCCGATCTGCACGGCGATACCACAGGCTACACGCTGATCTTCTACGACATCACCGAACAGGTGAGCGGAAATGAACCGGCGCTGGCGATGACACCGGGGAGCCCCGCTGCGGAGCATCCCGCGCCCGCCAAGCGGCAGCTGCACAAGATCCCGACCGTTTCGCAGAACCGCATCGTGCTGGTCGATGTGGAGGCGGTGACGTACATCCGCTCGGAAGGCCACTACACCTGGGTCAGCACGGCGCAGGGTTCGAGCTTCTGCAATCTCAACATCAGCGACCTGGCGGAGCGGCTCGACGGTGCGTCCTTCTTTCGCATTCATCGCAGCTACCTCGCGAACCTCGATTTCGCCGAGCAGATCCTGCGCGACGAAGGCCGGGTCAGCCTGAAGCTGCGCGGCGAATCCACGGCGCTGCCGGTGGCGCGCACCAGCGTCGCCCGGCTGCTCGAACAGCTCGGGATCGGCGAGGTCGACACCCTGAGAAACTGACCGGCAGCGCGCCGCGCCGCGGATTGGGGATAACCCGTAGCAGCGATCCGGCGCACGCCGTTCATGCGCGCAGCGCTGCCATTCGTGCGTCCCAAGCGCTCGTTCGTGCGCCGGACCCGTTCGGCGGATGCGTCTGGTTCTAAGTTCTCCAGGCACCCCCTCGACTGGAGACAAGAACGATGATCCCATCCGGATTCGACTATCACGCGCCCCGTTCGGTCGGCGACGCGATCGCACTGCTCGGGCAGTACGGCAGCGACGCCAAGCTGCTGGCCGGCGGCCACAGCCTGCTGCCGATGATGAAGCTTCGCTTCGCGCAGCCGGCGCACCTGATCGACCTGAACCGCATCGAGACGCTGCGCGGCATTCGCGAAGAGGGCGACACCATCGTGATCGGTGCCATGACGGTCGAGAACGAGTTGATCAACTCGCCTTTGCTGCAGCAGAAGCTGCCGCTGCTGCCCGAGGCCGCGAAGCAGATCGCCGACCCGCAGGTGCGCAACCGCGGCACCATCGGCGGCGACATCGCGCATGGCGACCCCGGCAACGACCACCCGGCGCTGTCGCTCGCGCTCGACGCCGTGTTCGAGCTCGAAGGGCCGAAGGGCACGCGGCGGGTGTTGGCCGACGGCTTTTTCCACGGCACCTACATGACCGACATGGCCGAGGACGAGGTGATGACCGCGATCCGCATGCCGGCCTTCGCGCCCGGCACCGGCCATGCCTACCAGAAGCTCAAGCGCAAGACCGGCGACTGGGCCACCGCGGCGGCGGCGGTGGTGCTGCGGATCGACGGCGGCAACGTGAGCCACATCCGCATTGCGCTGACCAACCTGGCGCCGACCGCCCTGCGGGCCACGGACGCCGAAGCCGCGCTGCTCGGCAAGCCGCTGACCGAAGCCGCGATCGCCGATGCCGCCGCGCGTGCGATGGCGATCTGCGACCCCGCCGAGGACCTGCGCGGCGACCGCGAATACAAGACCGCGATGGCCGGCCAGATGGTGCAGCGCGCGCTGCGCGTGGCGCTGTCGCGCTGCGCCTAGGCGCGATCAGGAAGAACCAAGGAGCCGACCCATGGGCAAGCAGATCATCCACATCACCGTCAACGGCAAGCGCCTCGAGAAGGCGGTCGAGCCGCGCACGCTGCTGATCCACTTCCTGCGCGAGGACTGCCACCTGACCGGCGCGCACATCGGCTGCGAGACCAGCCATTGCGGCGCCTGCACCGTCGACCTCGACGGCCAGTCGGTCAAGAGCTGCACCCACCTGGCGATCCAGTGCGATGGGTCGCAAGTGCTGACCGTCGAGGGCCTGGCGCAGGGTCCGCTGCTGCATGCGGTGCAGGAAGGCTTCTACAAGGAGCACGGCCTGCAATGCGGCTTCTGCACGCCCGGGATGCTCATGCGCTCGTACCGCTTCCTGCAGGAGAACCCGAATCCGACCGACGAGGAAGTGCGTGCCGGCCTCGGCGGCAACCTGTGCCGCTGCACCGGCTACCAGAACATCGTGAAGGCGGTGCTGCACGCGGCGGCGAAGCTGCGGCAAACCGAAAAGGTGGCCGCATGAGCACGCACGGCCGCCCGAAGGGCGAATTCCCCCTTGGGGGGACGGCGCGTAGCGCCAAGGGGGTCCAATGAACGCCCCGATGGATCCGGCGCTGCTGGAGCGCGCCGCTGCGCTGCAGGGCATGGGCGACAGCCGCCTGCGCAAGGAGGATGCGCGCTTCATCCAGGGCAAGGGCAACTATGTCGACGACATCAAGATGCCCGGCATGCTGCACATGGACATCGTGCGGTCGCCGGTCGCGCATGCACGCATTCGCAGGATCGACAAGAGCGAAGCGCTGAAGGTGCCCGGCGTGATCGCGGTGCTCACGGCCGAAGACCTGAAGCCGCTCAAGCTGCACTGGATGCCGACCCTGGCCGGCGATGTGCAGGCGGTGCTGGCCGACGAGAAGGTGCACTTCCAGATGCAGGAAGTCGCGGTCGTGATCGCCGAGGACCGCTACGCGGCCGCCGACGGCGTCGAGGCGGTGATCGTCGAGTACGACGAACTGCCGGTGGTGCTCGACCCCTACGCCGCGCTGGCGCCTGACGCGCCGGTGCTGCGCGAAGACCTGGCCGGCAAGACCGAGGGCGCGCACGGCAAGCGCGACCATCCGAACCACATCTTCACCTGGGAGGCGGGCGACAAGGCCGCGGCCGACGCCGCCTTCGACACGGCGCCGGTCACGGTGGCCGAGCGCATCTTCTATCCGCGCGTGCATCCGTGCCCGCTCGAGACCTGCGGCTGCGTGGCCTCGTTCGATCCGGTTCGCGGCGAGCTCACGACGTACATGACCTCGCAGGCGCCGCACGTGGTGCGCACCGTGGTGTCGCTGCTGTCGGGCATCCCGGAGTCGAAGGTGCGCATCGTCTCGCCCGACATCGGCGGCGGCTTCGGCAACAAGGTCGGCGTGTATCCGGGCTATGTCTGCGCGATCGTCGCCAGCATCGTGCTCGGCAAGCCGGTGAAGTGGATCGAGGACCGGATCGAGAACATCTCGAGCACCGCCTTCGCCCGCGACTACCACATGGACGGCGAGCTCGCCGCCACGGCCGACGGCAAGATCCTCGGCCTGCGCGTCAACGTGGTCGCCGACCACGGCGCCTTCGACGCCTGCGCCGATCCGACCAAGTACCCGGCGGGCATGTTCCACATCTGCTCGGGCTCCTACGACATCCCAGCCGCCTGGTGCAGCGTGAAAGGCGTGTACACCAACAAGGCACCCGGCGGCGTGGCCTACCGCTGCTCGTTCCGCGTGACCGAGGCGGTCTATGTCATCGAGCGCCTGGTCGACATCCTGGCGCAGCAGCTGGGCATCGACAAGGCCGAGATCCGGGCCAGGAACTTCATCCGCAAGGAGCAGTTCCCCTACACCTCGGCCTTCGGCTTCGAGTACGACTCGGGCGACTACCAGGGCGCGCTCGACAAGGTGCTGGCGGCCTGCGACTACAAGGGGCTGCGGGCCGAACAGGCGGCCAAGCGGGCCGATCCGGCCTGCCCGACCTTGATGGGCATCGGCCTGGTCGCCTTCACCGAAGTGGTCGGCGCCGGGCCCAGCAAGATGTGCGACATCCTCGGCGTCGGCATGTTCGACAGCTGCGAGATCCGCATCCACCCAACCGGCAGCGCGATCGCCCGCATGGGCACGATCACGCAGGGCCAGGGCCACCAGACCACCTATGCGCAGATCATCGCGACCGAGCTCGGCATTCCGTCGGAAGTGATCCAGGTCGAGGAGGGCGACACCAGCACCGCGCCCTACGGCCTGGGCACCTACGGCTCGCGCTCGACGCCGGTGGCCGGCGCGGCGATCGCGATGGCCGCGCGGAAGATCCATGCCAAGGCGCGCAAGATCGCCGCCCACCTGCTCGAGGTCGGCGAGAACGACCTCGACTGGGAGATCGACCGCTTCAAGGTCAAGGGCGACGATGCGCGCTTCAAGTCGATGAAGGACATCGCCTGGGCGGCCTACCACCAGGCCCCGCCTGGGCTGGAGCCCGGCCTCGAGGCGGTGCACTACTACGACCCGCCGAACTTCACCTTCCCGTTCGGCGTCTACCTGTGCGTGGTCGACATCGACCGCGGCACCGGCGAGACCAAGGTGCGGCGCTTCTATGCGCTGGACGACTGCGGCACGCGCATCAACCCGATGATCATCGAGGGCCAGATCCACGGCGGGCTGACCGAAGGCTACGCGGTCGCGATGGGCCAGCAGATGCCTTTCGATGCCCAGGGCAACCTGCTGGGCAACACGCTGATGGACTACTTCCTGCCGACCGCGGTCGAGACGCCGAAGTGGGAGACCGACCACACCGTGACGCCGTCGCCGCACCACCCGCTGGGCGCCAAGGGCGTGGCCGAATCGCCGCACGTCGGGTCGATCCCGACCTTCACTTCGGCGGTGGTCGATGCCTTTGCGCACCTCGGCGTCAGGCACATGGTCATGCCGCACAGCGCGTACCGCGTCTGGCAGCAGCTCAAGGAAAGCGGCGTCGCGCTCTGAGGCGCTGCACCGGACCGTCTACACATGGAAGTCAAACTCGACAAACGCTATCCGCTCGACGTCGACCCCCGGCGCGCCTGGACGCTGCTCGCCGATGTGCCGGCCACGGCCGGCTGCATGCCCGGCGCGGCCATCACCGAGAAGACAGACGACACCCACTACAAGGGCAGCGTCAAGGTCAAGGTCGGGCCGGCCAACGCGGCCTTCGCCGGCGACATCGAAGTGCTCGCGCTCGACGCGGCGAGCCGGACCCTGCAATTGCTGGGCAAGGGTTCGGACCGCGGCGGATCGTCGGCATCGATGAATCTCACGGCGACGATCGAGGCCGGCGAGGCCCCCGGTACGTCGGTGCTGGCGGGCCATGCCGAGGTCATCGTCAACGGCAAGTTCGCGCAGTTCGGCGGGCGGCTGATGGTGCAGGTGTCGGAGATGCTGCTCGGGCAGTTCGTCGACAACTTCCGTCTGGCGGCGGCGGCCTTGCCGCAGCCGCAGGCGGCGCCCACTGGGGCGACCGCGGTCGAGCCCGCCGTCTCCGCGCCGGCCGAGGCCAGGGAGATCAACGCGCTCGCGATCCTGTGGCAGCTGGTCAAGGGCTGGGTGGCCGGCCTGTTCGGCAGGCGCGCCTGAGCCCGCCATGACCGACGCCGAGCTGCGAGAGTCGCTCCACCGCGCCGGCTACATCGCCGACGAGAGCCTGGCCACCACGCTGTGGCTGGCCGGCGAACTGGAGCGTCCGCTGCTGATCGAGGGCGACGCCGGCGTCGGCAAGACCGCGCTGGCCGGCGCGCTGGCGCGGGCGCGCGGACAGGCGCTAGTGCGGCTCCAATGCCACGAGGGACTGGACCTGTCGCAGGCCGCCTACGAGTGGAACTATGGCCGCCAGCTGCTGGCGATCCGCCTCGGCGAGACCCGGGCCGAGGGGCTCAAGGAGTCCGACCTGTTCGCGCGCGACTACCTGCTGGAGCGGCCGCTGCTGCAGGCCATCTCGAGCGAGCAGCCCTGCGTGCTGCTGATCGACGAGATCGATCGCGCCGACGAGGCCTTCGAGGCCTTCCTGCTCGAGGTGCTGGCCGACTACCAGATCACCGTGCCCGAGCTCGGCACCGTGCATGCGAGGCACATCCCGCAGGTGGTCCTGACCAGCAACGGCACGCGCGAGCTGTCGGATGCGCTGCGCCGGCGTTGCCTTTACCACTACCTCGACTATCCGAGCCTGGCGCGCGAGATCGCGATCGTGCGCGCCACCCTGCCGGATGCCGAGAGCGCGCTGATCGAGCAGGCGGTGGTCTTTGTGCAGCGGCTGCGGCGCGAAGACCTGGCCAAGAAGCCGGGCGTGGCCGAGACGCTGGACTGGGTGCGCGCCCTGCATCGCCTGAGCTTCAAGGCGCTGCCCGAGGATCCGCATGCGCTCGGCGCCACGTTGGCCTGCCTGCTCAAGACGCGCGAGGACCGCTTCCAGTTCGGCGAGGATCGCGTGCGGCAGCTGATCGAAGGGCGGCGCGCGGTCGGCGTCGCCGAGAAGGCACCGCCATCGACGGTGGCGCCGACATGAACACCGTGGCCAGTCCGCTGGAGAGCATCGCCGGGTTCGCCGCGCTGCTGCGCGACCATGGCATGAAGGTCGGCATCGCCGAGCAGCAGGCCTTCGTCGAGGCGGCGCTGCGCCTGCCGCTCGCGCGGGCGGCGCGCCTCGACCCCGCCTGGCGCGCGATCGCCTGCCACGACGCGAACGACTGGCGGCGCTGGCCCGAGCTGTTCGACGGCTACTGGCATCCCGAGCGCGCCAGGGGCCGCACCCGGGTCGGCGGCCAGACGCGGCCGAGCCGCAGCCTGCAGCAGGTGGTGCAGAGCCTGCACGAGCGCATGGCGGGCGGCATGCCTTCGGCACGGCCTGGCCAGGCCGACACCGCGCTCGACGGGCCGGCCGTGACCGAGAACGAGCCGGCGCTGCCACGCGCAAGGGGCGGCGCCAGCCGCACCGACGCATTGCACGACCGCTCGCTGTCGCAATGGCTGCCACAGGACCTCGCGCTGCTGCAGAGCCTGGCCGAGCGGATCGCGCGGCGGCTGCGCAAGCGCTTGACGCGGCGCTGGCAGGACGAGGCGCGGGGGCGCCGCCTCGACGTTCGGCGCACGCTGCGCGCCAGCCTTCGAACGGGCGGACTGCCGATCCATCCGGCATGGCGCGCCGCGCGGCGGGAATGGCCTCGGCTCTTCATCCTGGTGGATGTCAGCCGGTCGATGGAGACCCATGCCCAGCTGTTCCTGCGCATCGCGCGCGCCTTCGTCGCTGCCATGAACGCGCGGGTGTTCGTGTTCCACACGCGGCTGGCCGAGGTCACGCCGCTGCTGCGCAGCGACTCGGCCGCGGTGCAGGAGAAGATCAACGCCGTCACGGCCGGCTTCGGCGGCGGCACCCGCATCGCCACCAGCGTGGCCGACTTCCACGCCGTGCATGCGCGCGCACAGCTGCAGCGCAACGCGCGCGTCTGGGTGCTGTCCGATGGCTTCGATGCCGATCCACCGGAACGGCTGGCGCAGGAACTGGCGCGCGTGCGCGCGCGCGGCGCACGGGTGCACTGGTTCCATCCGTCCGAGGCGCCGCCGGCATCGCAGGCGATGCAGGCGGTGATGGCGCAACGCGAACTTGTGGACGGTTTCTCGCGTCTCAACAGTCTGAGCGATCTTGCCGATCTCGCGAAGCACCTGCGCTGAATCGCCCGCATCCCCCTGAAGGAGAAGATGACATGAGCCACGCAGACACCGTCCTCGAGGCCGCGCGCCGGCTGCAGCAGGCCGGCACGCCCTGTGCGCTGGTCAGCGTCGTGAAGGCGCTGCCGCCCGCGTCCGCGCATCCGGGCGACAAGGCGGTCGTCACCGCCGACGGCGAGATGCGGGGCTGGGTCGGCGGCGGTTGCGCGCAGCCGGCGGTGATCCGCACCGTGCGCCAGGCGCTGGCCGACGGGCGGGCCCGGATGATCCGCATCGCGCCGGCCGAGGAGGGCCACGAACGCGACCTGGGCGACGTGCTCGAGTTCGGCATGGCCTGCCATTCCGGCGGCACGCTGGAGCTGTTCGTCGACCCCTTGCTGCCGCGCGCTGAACTGGTGGTGATCGGCAATTCGCCGGTGGCGGCCAGCCTGGTGCAGCTCGGGCCGCGCGTCGGCTTCGCGGTGACGCTGGTGGCGCAGGGCGCGAAGGCGGCGGACCACCCCGATGCCTGCCGGGTCATCGACCGCGACGATGTCGCCACCGTGGGCCCGCAGATCGGCGCCGGCGCCTGGATCGTCATCGCGACGCAGGGGCGCCGCGATCTGCAGGCGCTCGGGCTGGCGCTGTCGCTGAACGCGCGACAGGTGTCCTTCGTCGCCAGCGCGCGCAAGGCCCGGGTGCTGAAGGATTCGTTGATCACCGCGGGCGCCGATGCGGCCGCCGTGGCCGCGATCGTGGCACCGGCGGGCTACCCGATTTCGGCATCGACGCCGGAGGAGATCGCGCTGTCGGTGCTGGCGGCGGTGGTGGCGAATCGGCGCCGGTCCGCCGCGGCCCCAGTGCTCTGCGCCACGCAAGAGGCTTCGACCGACGACAGGCCGGTCGCCGCGCTGCCGGCCCGCTCGCCGTGCTGCGGAGGCTGACATGGGCTGCATCCTCAAGGGCGGCGGCGGGCTCTATGCGCGCCTCGTCGTGGGTGCGGTGCTGCTGGCGGCGGGCGCCGGCACCCGGCTCGGCGGACGGCCCAAGTCGCTGCTCGAACTCGGCGGCGTGCCGCTGATCCGGCGCCAGCTGATCGCGCTGTCGGGCGCGGGCGTCGACGAGGTGGTCGTGGTGCTGGGCCACCATGCGGAAGCGATCGAGGCGGCGGTGCGCGAATTTCCGGTGACGCTGGCGCGCAACCCGGCGCCCGACGACGGCCAGGCCTCGTCGGTGCGCATCGGCCTGCAGGCCCTCACGGGAAAGCTCGACGCGGTGGTCGTCGCGCTGGCCGACCAGCCGATGATCAATGCGCAGGACATCACGGCGCTGATCGGTGCTTTCAAGAAGCGCGGTGAGGCGTCGATGGTGGTGCCGCGCGTGGCCGGCGAGCCCGGCAACCCGGTCATCTTCGAGGCCGAGTTGCGCGACCAGTGGCTGGCCGGGGATGTCAACGGCGCCTGCCGCCGCTGGCGCGAGACCCATCCCGAGCGGGTGCACTGGCTCGACACCGACAACCAGCGCTACCGTGTCGACATCGACACGCCGGAAGACCTCGAGCGCTTCGCGAAGCGCACCGGCCACATGCTGCGCTGGCCCGCCGCGCTGGCGGCCGCCTGAATCCCGCGAGGCGGCCCCTGGCCGAAGGCTTCGATGGGCCGCTATTGCTGTTCGACGTTCGCCTTGACCGCGATGCGCTTCCACAACTGGATCTCGCTCGCCTGGAAGGCGCGCATCTCGTCCGGACCGCCCTGCATGACCTCGGCGCCGATGCGCTCGTAGAACTCGCGCGTCTCGGGCATCGTCTCGATCTTCGTGAGCAGCGCCGCCAGCCTGTCCGTTTCGGCCTTCGGCGTCCTGGCCGAGACCATCGCGCCGACCCAGGTGTAGGCCGCGAAGCCCGGCAGGCCTGCCTCGCCGGCCGTGGGCACCGAGGGCAGCGCGGGTATGCGCTTGTCGGCGGCCACGGCGAGCGCATGCAGCTTGCCCGACTTGGTGAGCTCCTGCACGCTGGTGATCTCGGCGAAGGCCATGTCGACCGTGCCCGCCACGACCGCGATCACCGCCTCGCCCGCACCCTTGAACGGCACGTGGCTGGTCTGCACCCTGGCGGCGTCGTTGAAGAGCTCGGACATCAGTTGGTAGCCCGCCGAACCCGCGCCGTAGTTGAGCGCGCCCGGCTTGGCCTTCGCGCCGGCGATCAGTTCGGGCAGCGTCTTGTACGCCGAGTTGCCGGGCACCACGATCAGCGCCGGCGCTCGCATCATCATCGTGAGCGGCGCGAGGTCGGCGACGGGGTCGTAAGGCAGCGACTTGAACAGCGCCGCGTTGACCGCCAGCGTCGAGTTGCTGCCGACGAAGACGGTGTAGCCGTCGGCCGGTGCACCGAGCACGGCCTTCACCGCGATGAAGCCATTGGCGCCGGGCTTGTTCTCGACCACCACCGGCTGGCCGGTGAGTTCGCCGAGCTTGCGGCCGAAGTAGCGCGCCGAGGTGTCGGTGCCGCTGCCCGGCGGGAATGGCACGACGAACTTGATGGGCTTCGACGGGAAGTCCTGGGCGGCCGCAGGGCCCGCGCCGAGCACCAGGCCCAACGCCAGCAGCGGCGCCATGAAGAGAGGACGGGCGGTCATGAGCTTCACCTTCAGTCGAGCGTCACGCCCGTGGCCTTGACGACACCGGCCCAGCGGGCCAGTTCCTTCTTCACGTAGGCGCCGTATTCCTGGGGCGTGGAGCCCAGCGGCTCGGCGCCCTGCAGCGCCAGCCGCTCGCGCACGTCGGGCGACTTGAGCGCCTTGACGATCTCTGCGTTCAGCCGCTCCACCACGGCCGGCGGCGTGCCGGAGGGCACCATCACGCCCTGCCAGGCGCCCACTTCGAAGCCCGGCATGCCGGACTCCGCGAGCGTGGGCACATCGGGAAACAGCGACATGCGCTTGGCCGTCGTCACCGCCAGCATCTTCAGCCGCTTGTCGCGCACGAAGCCCATCACCGAATTGACGGTGTCGGTCATGAACTGGATCTGGTTGCCGACCAGGTCGACGTCGGCCGGCGCGCTGCCCTTGTACGGCACGTGCGTGGCGTCGATGCCGTTGGCCTGCACGAACTGGAACGCGCCCAGGTGCGTGACGTTGCCGTTGCCGGCGGAGCCGTACGAGAGCTTGCCCGGATGCGCCTTGGCGTAGGCCACGAACTCCTTGACGTTGTTGGCCGGGACCGACGGGTGCGCGACGAGCGCGAGCGGCACCACGGCCACCAGCGCGACCGGTGCGAAGTCCTTCTGCACGTCGTACGACACGCTCTTGTAGAGCGCGGGGCTCAGCGTGATCGACGAGGTGTTGTAGAGGAGGGTGTAGCCGTCGGCCGGCGCCTTGGCGACCATCTGCGCGCCGATGTTGCCGTTGGCGCCGCCGCGGTTGTCGACCAGGATGTTCTGGCCCAGCTGCTCGCCGAGCTTCTGCGCGAGCACCCGCGCGACCAGGTCGGTGGGCCCGCCGGGCGGGAAGGGCACGACCATCGTGATCGGCTTGGTCGGGAAGGCCGCCGGGGCTTGCGCGAAGGCGCCCGAGCCCGCGAGGGCGAGCAGCGCGGCGCTCGCGGCCAGGGTGGCTGCGCGCCGCGTCGCTAGGCGATGAAAGAGGATTGACATGTCTTTGGGTCTCCGATGATGTTCTTGAAGTTCACGGGTCCGCCACGCTGCGCGTCGTATGAAACCGGCGCAGCCCAGCCCAGGGATACCGCGGATCTGGCTTTGCCAGGCCGCTGGTATCGCCCCCTGGGGGGAGGCGCCGCCAGGCGCATCGGGGGGATTTCCATCTCAGCGGCCCGCGAGAAGGCGGCGCGCGTCGTAGTGCATGACGCACCGGCCATGCTGGTTGAAGACCTCGATGCGCGAATCGACGATGGCGCGGCCGCCCTTCGACGTCGGCCGGATGCCGGTGACTTCGATCGCCGCCTCGATGCTGTCGCCGACGAGCACCGGCGCATGGATCTTCTGCACCAGTTCGAGCATCGCGAGCCCGGTGCCCTGGATCATGGTCTGCAGGATGAAGCCTTCGATCAGCGTGTAGGTCAGGGCGGCCGGCACCGGCCGGCCCGCGATGGCGCTGCCTTCGTAGTCGGCATCGATGAAGATCGCCTCGAGCATGCCGGTCACGCCGATGAAGTTGACCAGGTCGGTCTCGGTGACGGTGCGGCGGAAGGTCCGCAGGCGCTGGCCGACCGCGAGGTCCTGCCAGACGAAGCCCTGGCCCAGGCGGGGCAGGGCGGCGTGCTCGGGCGAGCGGTCGGGTGGGGCGTTCATCTCTGGTTCTCCGTGGGCATGGTGGTGGGTACGGGGGCCGCGGCGCCCGCCGCGCCGTCGGCCATCAACGCGTCGATCCGGGAAGCCGTCAGGCCCGCCGCTGCGAGGCTCTGGCGCGTGTGCTCGCCAAGTCGCGGCGGCATGCCGACCGCGGGGCGCTGGCCGTCGAACTTCACGGGCACGCCGGGGAAGCGCACCGTTCCCATGTGCGTGTCTTCCAGTTCGGTGAAGAAGCCGGTCGCGGCCAGATGCGGATCGTCGGGCAACTCGTCGAGATGGCGGACGGGTGCGGCCGGGATCTCCAGCCGCTCGCAGGTGGCGAGCCAGTGCGCGGTGGTGCCGCGGGCGACGAATCCACCCGCCAGAGCCAGCAGTTCGCCGATGTGGCGCGTGCGCGCCGCCATGTCGGCGAAGCGCGGGTCCGCAGCCAGGCCGGGCTCGCCGACTTCGGCGAAGAAGCGCTGCCAGTGCTGGCTGGTGTACGGCATCATGCAGATGTGCCCGTCGGCCGTGCGCCAGGGGCGCCGCCACGGCGTGAGCACGCGCGGATAGCCGGCGGGGCCGAGCGGCGGCTCGAAGTGCCGGCCATACATGTGCTCGACGAGGTTGAAGGCCACCATGGTCTCGAACATCGGAATCTCCACGAACGCGCCGTGCCCCGTGCGCTCGCGCCGGAACAGCGCCGCCAGGATGGCCTGCGCGCCGACCAGCGCGCAGGTCTTGTCGGCGGCGATGGTGGGCAGGTAGCGCGCCTCGCCGCCCTGCTGCGCCATCAAGGCCGCCAGGCCCGACATGCCCTGGATCACGTCGTCGTAGGCCGGCCGCCCCGCATAAGGGCCGCCCTGCGCGAAGCCGTGCAGGCCGGCATAGACCAGGCGCGGAAAGCGGGCCATGAGCGTCTCGGGATCGATGCCCAGCGGAGCCAGCTTCTGCGGCCGCATGCTGTGCATGAACACGTCGGCGTCGGCGAGCAGCGCCATCAGCGCCTCGCGGGCCGCCGGGCGCTTGAGGTCGAGCACCACGCTCTTCTTGCTGCGGTTGCTGCCGAGGAACATCGCCGACATGCCGGCCTCGGAGGCCGGACCGGTGTGGCGGGTCGAATCGCCCTCGGGCGGCTCGATCTTGATCACCTCGGCACCGTAGTCGGCCAACGCCTGGCTCGCCAGCGGACCGAACACCACGCTCGAGAGGTCGAGCACCTTCACGCCTTGCAGGGGCAGCATCGTCTGTTTGTCTCCTGGGCGCATTCTGCGAAGCGGATTCGTTGCCGTCCAATATCAAATTGCTGCTCTGTGATACCTTTCAGAGATCATGGATGCACGCCAGCTTCGTCACTTCATTGCCCTGGCCGAGACGCTCAACTTCCATCGCGCGGCCGAGCGGCTGCACATGGCGCAGCCGCCGCTGTCGGCGTCGATACGGCGGCTGGAGGAACAGGTGGGCGTGCAGCTTTTCATTCGCAACCGGCGCGGCAGCGAACTGACGGCGGCCGGCGCGGCCGCGCTGGAGAATGCGCGCCGCGCGGTGTTCCACACCGAGCAGTTCGCGCTCGCGGCGCAGGCCGCCTCACGCGGCGAGGCGGGCATCCTGCGCGTGGGCTTCGTGGGCTCGGCCACTTATGCACTGATGCCGCGCCTGCTGCCGCGCTTCAGGCAACGCTATCCGGGCGTGCAGCTGCAGCTGGCCGAGTCGACCACGGCGCGCATCGTCGGGATGGTGGAGAGCGGCGACGTCGACGTGGGGCTGGTGCGCTTCCCCATCGGCCGCGCCTGCAAGGCGCGCATCTTTCCGGCCGAGCGCGATGTGTTCATGGCGGCGCTGTCGGTCGATCATCCGCTGGCGCGGCGGCGTCGGCTCACGCTGGCGGACCTCGCGCCGGAAACCTTCGTGATGTACGGCGCGATGGAAGTGCCCGGCCTGCATGCCGCGGCGCTGCTGGCCTGCCAGCAGGCCGGCTTCATGCCGAACGTGCAGCAGGAGGCGGTGCAGGTGCAGACGCTGATCAGCCTGGTGGAAAGTGGCCTGGGCGTGGCGCTGGTGCCCTCGGTCGCAGCGCGGCACGCGACGCGCAGGATCGTCTTCAAGCCGCTCACGGGGCCGGGCGCGCAGACGGCGATCGGGATCGCCCTGGCGCTGCCGCCGGGCGGCCAGACCTCCGCGGCGCAGCGCTTCCTGGAGAGCGTGCTGGAGTTGCCGGGCGAGTAGCGGCTGCCTCCATGGCGCATGCGGCGCGCCACGGCGACTGCGGCGAGCTCAGGCGTAGTCGAGCGGCAAGGCCGTCGTGTACTTGATCTGCTCCATGGCAAAGCTCGAACTCACGTCGGACAACTCGATCTCGCGGATCAACCGCTTGTAGACCGCGTCGTAGGCCGCGATGTCCGGCACCACCACCCGCAGCAGGTAGTCGGTGTCGCCGCTCATTCGGTAGAACTCGACGATCTGCGGAATGGCCGCCACCACGCTGCTGAAGCGCTTGAACCACTTGTCGTTGTGCTGGCTCGTGCGAATGGCGACGAACACCGTCACGCCCACGTTGAGCTTGCCGGGATCGAGCAGCGCCACGCGCTGACGGATATAGCCCTCGCGCTCGAGCCGCTGGATGCGCCGCCAGCAGGGCGTCGCCGACAGGCCCACCTGTTCGCTGATGCTCTGCAGCGAGGCGCTCGCGTCGTCTTGCAGCACTTCCAGGATGGCCTTGTCGATCTTGTCCATCGAAGTATTCCAATCCAATTTTCTGCGGTGGGTGAGTAATATTTTGCTCGCGTCCGGATCGCGCACAATGGGCACTCGGGTCTTGGTTGGAATAATTTTCCAGGCTATATGAATATAGCGCAAAGTTATATTTGCGAATCGCCCATCATCCGCTCATAACTTACTACTTGGCATAGACATTGCCTTTGCAAGGTGTCCGCTTTTCTTTCCTGCCGAGAACCGAATGACCTGCTCACTGATCACTGATTTCCCGCCGAACCGGGCCGAGCTCGCCAAGGCAGCTCACATCGGCATCGACTGAACGCCCGGATACGATATTTATCCAATGACCACCCCTTCTCTCTCCCATTCCCAGGCCGCACCCGGCGGACTGGCCGCGCTCGAGCAGCGCCTGGCCCAGGATCTCGAATGCCTGGGCTGGCCGGCACGCGACTGGATGCCGCAGCAAGCGGCCGAAGATGGCCTGTCCGTGCTCGACGTCGCCATCATCGGCGCGGGCCAGGCCGGTCTGGCCGCGGCGGCTGCGCTGGCCCAGCAGGGCATCCACGCGGTGGTCTTCGACCGCGCGCCGCGCGACTTCGAAGGCCCCTGGGCGAGTACCGCGCGCATGGAGACGCTGCGCTCGCCCAAGGAACTCACCGGTCCGGCGCTCGGCCTGCCGGCACTGACCTTCCGTGCCTGGTTCGAGGCGCAGTTCGGTGCCGACGCCTGGACCCGGCTCGACAAGATCCCGCGCCTGCAGTGGATGGACTACCTGCGCTGGTACCGCCGCGTGATGTCGGTCGACGTGCGCAACGACACCGCCATCACCGCCATGACACCGCGTGCCGACGGCAAGGTGCTGCTCGAACTGCGCACGCCGGGCGGCGCATCGCGCGCGCTGGCGCGCCGCGTGGTGCTGGCCACCGGCCGCGACGGGCTCGGCGGCCCTGCCATTCCGGCCTTTGTGCGGGCGCTCGACCGCACGCGCTGGGCACATTCCTCCGACGTGATGGACTACGGTCGCCTCGACGGCCTGCGCGTGGGCGTGGTCGGCGCCGGCTCCTCGGCCATGGACAGCGCGGCGACGGCACTGGAAGCGGGCGCAAAGAGTGTCGACCTGCTGATCCGCCGCGACGACCTGCCGCGCATCAACAAGTCCAAGGGCGCCGGCGTGCCGGGCCTGACGCAGGGGCACTTCGACCTGCCCGACGAACTCAAATGGCGCCTGCGCCACTACATCAACGTATCGAACGTGCCGCCGCCGCACGGCAGCACGCTGCGCGTGTCGCGTCATCCGAACGCGCGCTTCAACTTCGGCTGCCCGATCCTGTCGGTCGAACCGGACGGCCAGGCCCTGCGCGCGAGCACGCCCAGGGGCGAGTTTGTCTTCGACTTCCTGATCGTGTCGACCGGCTTTCGCATCGACTGGAGCGTGCGCCCCGAGTACGCGGCCATCGCGCCGCACGTGCGTGCCTGGAAGGACCGTTTCACCCACGCGCCCGGCCAGGACGACACGGAACTGGCCGACTCGCCCGACCTCGGGCCGGTCTTCGAACTGCAGGAGAAGACCACGGGCGCCTGCCCCGGCCTGGACCGCATCCATTGCTTCTGCTACCCGGCGGTACTCTCGCACGGCGCCGTCTCCGGCGACATCCCGGCCATCAGCGACGGCGCACGACGGCTGGCGAACGGCATCGCGAGCCTGTTCTACCGTGAGGACTTCGAGCATCACTTCGCGCGGCTCGAGGCCTACGACGATCCGGAACTCCTCGGCAACGAGTGGGTGGCCGCCTGAGCGCGCGCTTTTCTGTTTTCGACGTTTCAACCCTCCAGGACCCCACATGACAATTTCCTCCCCCGTCGACGTGATCGACCACGCGGTGCCGCTCGCGGCATCGCAGACGACGCACGCCGTGCGCCACCAACGCACCAAGGTGGTGGCCGCCACGCAGGCGAGCTACGAAGGCATGTTCACGCCCGAGGTCGAAGGCATCTCGGTCGTCGAGCGCCTGCTGACCGCCTTTCACGCCTGCCGCCTGTCGAAGTCGGCCAGCCTGGGCGCGCACTACCGCGAACGCCTGGTCGCCGAGAAGGCAGACCCCGCGCTGATCGACGCCGTCGGTGCCGGCCGCACCACCGCGCTCGGCGACGCGCGCATCGAAACCATCCTCGGCTTCACCACCAAGCTGATCGAGCGCCCGATCGAGGGCGACCGCGATGCGGTGCAGGCGCTGGTCCGCGCCGGCCTGAGCACGCCGGCCATCGTCGCGCTGGCGCAGCTCGTCGCCTTCCTCTCCTACCAGGTGCGCGTCGTGGCAGGCCTGCAGGCGATGGCCGCCGCGGAGGGCGCGAAATGAGCGGAGTCATCCAGATCAACGGCTTTACCAACGAAGTGCTCGACTGGGCCTCCTGGCTCGACACCGTGCAGCTCGAAAGCGCCACGCCCGAGCAGATCGCCGCGCTCGACGAGATGAGCCCGACGGCCAAGCAGTCGGCCTACTTCCTGCTGCTGGCGCACCAGCCGGAAATTCTGCTGCAGCGCTCGATCGCCTTCAACGCGATCATGTTCGCGCCCGGCGGCATGCCGCGCGCAGAACGAGAGCTCGGCGCCACGGTGGAATCGCGCATCAACGGCTGCGTGTACTGCACCTCGGTCCATGCGCAGCGCTTCGAGCAACTGGCCAAGCGAAGCGACGTGATCGAGCAGGTCTTCGAGGACCCGGCCACCGCCGGCACAAGCGCGCGCGAGAAGGCCATCGTCCAGTTCTCGGCCGAACTCACGCTGCGGCCCGACGCGCTGTCCGCCGAGCATGTGCAGGCGCTCAAGGCCGTGGGCCTGAGCGACCTGGAAGTGCTCGACCTCGTCCATTCGGTGGCGCTCTTCGCCTGGGCCAACCGCCTGATGCTGAACCTCGGCGAGCCGATCTTTCCGGCGCCGGCCGAAGCGGCACCCGCATGACGCGCCGCAGCCCCGGCGCTTTCCCCCTGTCTCGCCTCCCGTTCTTCCTCTTTCCAGGAGCTTCCATGAAATCCATCCTCCGCACGGCGGCGCCCGCCCTGCTGGCCGCCGGCCTCGCGCTGGCGGCGTCGGCCGCTTTCGCGCAGAACAAGATCGTGATCGGCTACCAGCTGCCGCTGTCGGGTGACAACTCGCAGTACGGCACGCTGTTCAAGAACTCGGCCAATCTCGCGCTGGGCGACTTCAACAAGGCCGGCAAGCTCAAGGGCAGCACGGTCGAGATCCGCTTCGAGGACAGCAAGAGCGACGCCAAGGAAGGCGTGAACATCGCGAAGAAATTCGCCGACGACCCGGCCATCGTGGGCGTGCTGGGCGACTTCAACTCCACCGTGTCGATGGCCGCCGGCCAGGTCTATGCGCAGCAGAAGCTGCCGCAGCTGTCGCAGACCGCGTCGCATCCCGACTTCCTGAAGATCAGCGACTGGCAGTTTCGCAACATCACGACGATGGACATCGAGTCGCCCTTCATCGCCAAGTGGCTGGCCGAGAACGGCCTGAAGAAGTACGCGGTCGTCGCGATCCAGAACGACTGGGGCCTGAGCGCCGTGAAGGCCTTCACCGAAGCCGCCAAGGCCGCGGGCACGCAGATCACGAGCACCGAGTTCTTCAACCCGGGCAACCGCGACTTCCGCTCGATCATCACCAAGCAGAGCCGCGACAAGCCCGATGCGATCGTGATGTTCATGTTCTACGAGGAAGGTGCCTCGTTCCTGCAGCAGCGCACGCAGCTCGGCGTCAAGACGCCGACCTACGGCGCCTCGTCGATGTACGCGCCCAAGCTCATCGAGCTGGCCGGCCCGAGCGCGGACGGCGTGAAGTTCCCGACCACCTTCGTGGCGAGCAACCCGGCGCCGAAGGTCAAGGCCTTCGTCGACGACTACAAGAAGCACTACAGCGCCGAGCCCAGCATGTTCGCGGCGCAGGCCTTCGACGCCACCAACATCATGCTCGATGCCATCGTCGCGGCAGGCCCGAACCCGACGCGCCAGAAGGTGCGCGACGCGCTTGCCGCCACCAAGGGTTTCCCGGGCGTCACCGGCGACACCACCTTCGACCCGAAGACGCGCGAACCGTCCAAGGGCCTGACCCGCATGGAAGTCCGCTCGGGCGCCTTCACCGTCGTCGCCCAGTAAAGCCATCGGCCGCAGGAGGAGGGCTGGGCGGTTCCTGCGCCTCGCACGTCAAGGAAGAATATGTTCGATGCAATCTTGGTGCAGCAGCTCGCGAACGGGCTGAGCCTCGGGCTCGTCTACGCACTGATGGCGATCGGCTTCACGCTGATCTTCGGTGTGCTCAACGTCGTCAACTTCGCCCACGGCGAGATCTACATGCTCGGCGCCTACGCCGGCCTGCTGTTCATCACGAGCACCGCGCCGCCGCTGTTCGCGGTGCTGCTGTTTGTGCTGGCCGTGGGCGCGGCGCTGGGCTTCAGCCTGGAGCGCATCGCCTTCCGGCCGTTCCGCCGCTTCCGGGACGAGGCCTCGCTGAAGTCGAAGGCGATCCGCGAGGCGACGCTGCTGTCGTCGCTGGCGCTGTCGATCGTCATCCGCGAGCTGGTCGAGAAGTTCTTCGGGGCGAGCATGCAGACGATTCCGCAGGCGTATCTGCTGATGACGCCGATCGAGATCGGCCCGATCTCCTTCTCCAGCGGCCAGTTCGTGATCTTCGGCCTGTCGATCGTCATGCTGGCGGGCCTGTACTTCCTGCTGTTCCGCACCCGCATCGGGCTGTCGATCCGCGCCGTGGCCAACAACCCGATGGGCGCGATGTACGTCGGCCTGAACACCGAGCGCACCATCGTCGCGACCTTCGTCATCGGCTCGATGATGGGCGCCGTGGCCGGGCTCGTGGTCGGCCTGTACCAGGGCTCGATCTTTCCGTCGATGGGCTTCACGCCGGGCGTGAAGGCCTTCGTCGCGATGGTGATGGGCGGGCTCAGCTCGATCGGCGGCGCGGTCGTCTGCGCGCTGATCCTCGGGATGGCCGAGGCGCTGACCACCACATTCTTCGCGCAGGGCTGGGGCGACATGGTCGCCTACCTGTTCCTGCTGATCACGCTGGTGTTCTTCCCGACCGGCCTGTTCGGCGGCGGGCGCGAGCGCGCCTGAGCACCGGCCCACGCAGTCCCCCATGAAATCTTCCCGAACCCTCACGCTCGCGCTGCTGGCCGTGCTGATGCTGGCGGTGCCGGCGCTCGGCCTGCTGGTCGGCGGCGGCTACATCTTCCGCATCGCGACCACCATCTGCGTGTTCTCGATCCTGACGCTCAGCGCCAACCTCATCACGGGCACCACCGGGCTGCTGTCGCTCGGCCATGCGGCCTTCTACGGCATCGGCGCGTACACCGCGGCGCTGCTGGGGACGGTGCTGCACTGGCCGGTGTGGCTGACGCTGCCGGTGGCCGGCATCGTCACGGCCTGCGCGGGCATCCTGCTGGCGCTGCCGACGATGCGGCTGGTCGGCATCTACTTCGCGGTCGCCACGCTGGGCGTCGGCGAGATCATCCACGTCACGCTGCTCAACTGGGTCGGCTTCACCCGCGGGCCGATGGGCATCAGCGGCATCCCGCCGCTGCACCTGCCGGGCCTGCCGGCCAACAGCGACATGGCGGCCTATCTGGTCACTGCGCTGTGCCTGGCGGCCACCGTGGCCGTCGTGCACCGGCTCTCGCATTCGTACTTCGGCAACGCGCTGCGCGCAGTGCGCGAAGACGACCAGTGCGCCGAAGCCATGGGCCTGAACGTCGTGCGACTGAAGGTCCAGGTGTTCGGCTTCTCCTGCTTCTTCGCCGGCGTGGCGGGTGCGCTGTGGGCGCACAGCACCGGCTACGTGTCGCCGGCCGATTTCCGCTTTTCCGAGTCGATCCTGATCATCTCGATGATCGTGGTCGGCGGCCTCGGCAGCGTGCCCGGCGCCATCATCGGTGCGGTGCTGCTGATCGGCCTGCCCGAGCTGATGCGCCCGATCGGCGACTTCCGCATGATCGTCGTCGGCCTGGTGATGTTCCTGTCGATCATGTTCCGGCCCAAGGGCCTCTTCGGCGAAGTCTCGGCCATCGAACTGGTGCGCAAGCGCTTCGGCGCGGCCTGGCGCGCCAACGGGCAGCTGGGCTGGCGCTGAGCGGGAGCCAAGGCAAACGACATGACCCATCTTCTCGACATCGACAACGTCTCGCGGCACTACGGCGGCCTGACCGCCGTGGGCGAGTTCAGCGGCCACATCGCCAGGGGCGAACGCGTCGGCCTGATCGGCCCCAACGGCGCGGGCAAGACCACACTGTTCGACCTGATCACCAGCTACACGCGCCTGTCTTCCGGCGACGTGCGCTTCGAAGGGCGCTCGATCTCTGCGCGCAAGCCCCACGAGGTGGCGCGCCTGGGCATCGCGCGCACCTTCCAGAACCTGCGCACCCTGCCGAACGTGACGGTGTTCGACAACGTGTCGATCGGCGCGCTCGGCCACGTGGGCCACAGCCCGTGGAACAGCCTGTTCGCGCGGCGCGCCATTTCCGAGCGCATCAGTCGCCTCACCATGCAGGCGCTCGAGCGCACCGGCCTCGAGTCGCTGGCCGGCGAACTGGCCGCCAATCTGTCCTACGGCAAGCGCAAGTACCTCGAGATCGCGCGGGCGCTCGCGCTGCAGCCGACGCTGCTGATCCTCGACGAACCCGCGGCCGGCCTGAACGACACCGAGACCGCCGAGCTCGCCAGCTTCGTGCGGGCCCTGTCGGCCGAAGGCATGACGATCCTGCTGGTCGAGCACGACATGGGCTTCGTCATGAACCTGTGCGAGCGCGTGATGGTGATGGCCTCGGGCCAGAAGATCGCCGACGGCCCGCCCGGCGTGATCTCGCAAGACCCGAAGGTGCTCGACGCCTACCTGGGCAGCGACGTCGAGGAAGACGCGCCGGCCGCCGTGACAGCCGCCGTGCCATTGGGAGAACCCGCATGAACGAAGCGCTGCTGCGCGTCAGCAATCTCGGGGTCCGCATCGGACAGCAGACCATCCTGCACGACGTGTCGATCGAGGTGCCGACAAGCGGCATCGTCAGCGTGCTCGGCAGCAACGGCGTCGGCAAGACCACGCTGATGCGCGCGCTCTCGGGCGTCTACAAGGTCACGTCGGGCCAGGTGATGTTCGAAGGCCGGGACATCACGAACCGGCCGCCGCACGAGGTGGTGGCCGGCGGCCTGGCCCAGGCGCCCGAAGGCCGGCAGATCTTCTCGGCCATGACCGTGCTCGAGAACCTGAAGCTCGGTGCCGGCAAGCGCCCCGCGTCGGAGTTCGCGCACGACCTCGAGCGCATGCTCACGCGCTTTCCGCGCCTGAAGGAGCGCATCGCGCAGAAAGCGGGCTCGATGTCCGGCGGCGAGCAGCAGATGCTGTGCATCGCCCGCGCGCTCATGAGTCGGCCGCGGTTGCTGCTGATGGACGAGCCATCGATGGGCCTGGCGCCGATCGTCGTGCGCCAGGTGTTCGAGCTGGTGCGCGACATCCGCGCCGAAGGCACGGCCGTGCTGCTGGTCGAACAGAACGCGCGCGCGGCACTTCGTGTCGCCGACCACGCCTATGTGATGGACAGCGGCCGCATCGTGCTGAGTGGCGACGCGGCGACCATGGCGACGGACGCGCGCGTCAGCGCGGCCTATCTGGGTGGCCACGCGGGTTGACCTTCCTGCCCCGGGCCAGGAGATGGGCGCGCTCGTTCCGTAGAATGCCCGCAAGGGATGGGTCTTCAGCCACGCCACGAAGCCCGCGATCGACCCGGCAGCCTGATCGGCCGGCACCGCGGACGCGAAGGCATGGGTGGCAATCTGCGAGATGGGGGCAAAGTCATGCACCGGTTCGTCACGGACATCCTTGAACGTCATCGGCGCCGGCGCCGGCACGGGTACGACGATGGGCAATAGCTCGGGCCCGCATGCCATCCGCCGCTGAACCCGCCACCCCCTCCGATGCCGGGAGGGAGCAGGTCTCCATGCATGACCTGCTGCGTTTCGAGCGTCTGCTGTCGGATCTCTCGAGGAGCTTCATCGGGCTGCCGCCGCAAGGCATCGATGCGGCGATCCAGGACGCACTGGCGCGCATCGTGTCCGCGCTGGGGATCGACCGCTCCACCCTCAGCCGGGTGTCCTCGCTGAGCGGCCGGATCGAGGTCACCCATTCATTCGCGGTCGACGGCGTCGAACCGATGCCCCATGCCCTGTCGGCACGCGAGACGACCCCCTGGGTCCTGGCGATGGCGCTGGCCAACAAGCCGATCGTGTTCACGCGCCTCGACGACCTGCCGCCGGAAGCGGCACTCGACCGGGAGACCTATCGCAGCATCGGCCTCAAGTCGCACGTCACCATGCCGATCGTGGTCGGCGGGCAATTGCACGGCGGGCTGAGCTTCGGCTGCGTGCGCGAGGAGCGGGTCTGGCCGGATGCCCTGCTGACCCGGATGCGGCTGCTGGCGGAGGTGTTCGGCAGCGCATTGGCGCGCAAGCGGGCGCAGGAGGAACTCGACAACGCGATCGGCTTCGAGCGGCTTGCAAGCGGCATCCTGGCTTCCCTGGTGCTGGCGGAACCCGGCCAGGAGAACCTTGCGATCGGCATCGGCCTGCGGCAGATCGGCCAGTTCATGGGCGCCGAGCAGGTCGCGCTCTGGCAGCGCGTCGCCGGCGAGGCCCGATTCGGCGGCACGCAGCAATGGCATGCGGAAGGCTTCGCGCCTCCCCTGGGCCTGGGGGACACGCCCGTGCTTGCCTGGGTGGGCGACAGGGTCGCCGCGGGCTGCATCGTGCGGCTGGGCCGGATCGCCGATCTGCCGCGCGAGGCGGAGGCCGACGGGGCGGCACTGGCGGCCACCGGCGTCTGCTCGCTGCTGGTGGTCCCGATTTCGGTCTCCGGCAGGGTCTCCGGCGCCCTCTCGATCGCGAGCATGCAGCGCCCGAACGAATGGCCCGACGCGCTGACGCCGGGCGTCAGCCTGCTCGCCGAAGTCTTCGGCAGCCTGCAGGCGCGCGAGGCCGCCGAGCGCCGCAAGCTCGCCGCGGAGGTCGAGGCGGCGCATTGGCGCGAGCGCCTCGCCCACCTGGTGCGCGTTCACACAGCGGGCGAAATGTCCGTGGCGCTGGCCCACGAGATCACGCAGCCGCTCGGTGCGATCGAGAACTACGCGCTGGCCGCGCGCCGCCGTGCGTCCGAACCGGCGCCCGACCTGGCTCGGGTGATGGATCTGCTGGACAAGGTCGTCGGCCAGGCGACGCGCGCCGGCGACGTGGTGACGCGCATGCGCAGCATGGCGCAGCGGCACGAACTGGACCCCAAGCCGATCGACATCGAGCAGGCGATCGCCGAATGCATCGGCATGGTGAAGATGGACTGCGAGCTGCGCGACATTCGCATCCGGTCGGCGGCGGCGAACCGATTGCCGGTGGTGGTGGTCGACGAGATCCATCTGCAGCAGGTGGTCCTGAACCTGCTTCGCAATGCGATGGAGGCGATCGCGCTCCCGGGTTCCGGCAGCGCGAGAGAAATCGGCATCGTCATCGCGCCGAACGAGCGCGGCGAGGTTCAGGTGGAGGTCGGGGACAGCGGCGCCGGCATCGCCGAAGGCGACCTGGAGCGGGTCTTCGAGTCCTTCTATTCGACCAAGTCCAGCGGCCTGGGCGTCGGCCTGGCGATCTGCCGCAAGCTGATCGAGGCGCACGGCGGCACGCTGTGGGCCGCGCACAATCCCGGCGGCGGAGCCCTGTTCCGCTTCACCCTTCCCGTCACCCCACCCGCAGACTGACGCCATGACCGAACCCACCGTATTCATCATCGACGACGACGAAGGCTATCGCGATTCGGTCCAGGAGCTGGTGAGTTCGGTCGGCCTGCCGACCGAGACCTTCGGCTCGGCGCTGGATTTCCTCGAGGTGTTCGATCCCGAACACCCGGGCTGCCTGGTGCTGGACGTGCGCATGGCGCGCATGAACGGTCTGGCGCTGCAGGAGCGCCTGATCGCGATGGGGGCGCGCATTCCCATCGTCTTCATCAGCGGCCACGGCGACATCGCGATGGCGGTCAAGGCGGTCAAGGACGGTGCGGTGGATTTCGTCCAGAAGCCGTATCGCGAGCAGCAGTTGCTCGATGCGATCGACGAGGCGCTGAGGCGGAATGCGGCACACCGCGCGCCCGCCGGGGATGCGCAGCAGGGGGTCGCGAAGCGGGTCGAGGCCTTGAGCACGCGCGAGCGCGAGGTGATGACCCTGGCCCTGCAGGGCTTGCCGAGCAAGCTGATCGCCAAGGAACTGGCCATCAGCCACCGCACGGTCGAGCAGCACCGCAGCCGCCTCCTCGAGAAGCTGGGCGTCGGCTCGATCAACGAGCTGTTGCGGCTCGGTGTCGACGGTGAAAGCCGCCGCTATTCGAGCGCCGAGGCCGGGCCGAAGAACTCGTAGCGCGTCTGCCGGTCCGGCACGCCCAGCGTGCGCAGGGCGGTCTTCACCTGCTGCATGAACGGCTTCGGGCCGAGGAAGTAGGCATCGACGTCGCGCGTCGTCGCGGGCAGCCACTGGGCGAGCTTGTTCACATCGAGGCGCCCCACGGCATCCGGTGCATCGGCTTCGGCCTGGGTGTCGTGAACTTCGTCGTAGCAATAGAAGCGCTCGAGCTGCGGATGCTTGTGCGCGAGCGCATCGATGACCTGGCGGAAGGCGTGCACGCCGCGGGTGCGCGCGCAGTGGATGAAGTGCACCGCGCGTGTCGTCTTCAGCGCGGCCTCGAGCATCGCCAGCGTCGGCGTGATGCCCACGCCGCCGCTGATCAGCACCAGCGGCCGATCGCTCGGTTCCAGCGTGAAGGCCCCCGCCGGCGGGAACAGCTCGACCGTGCTGCCTTCGCCGACCTGGTCGTGCAGGTGGCCGGAGGCGACGCCGCCGGTCTCGCGCTTGACGCTGATGCGGTAGGTCTTGCCGTTGGGCGCTGCGGACAGCGAGTAGTTGCGCCGGATCTCGTTGCCGTCGACCACGAGCCGCAGCCCGATGTACTGGCCGGGCTTGAAATCGAGAATCGGCTGGCCGTCGGCCGGTGCCAGGTAGAACGAAAGGATCTCCTCGCTCTCGACTTCCTTCTTCACCACCACGAAGGGCCGTGCGCCGCGCCAGCCGCCGGGCGCTTCGGCACGCTCATCGTAGGCCTGCTTCTCGGCACCGATCAGGATGTCGGCGAGCTGGCCGTAGGCCGCGCCCCAGGCGGCGATCACCTCGTCGGTGGCGATCTCGGCGCCCAGCACTTCGCGGATCGCGCGCAGCAGGCAGGCGCCGACGATCGGGTAATGCTCGGGCAGCACCTGCAGCGCGACGTGCTTGTTGACGATCTGGCCCGCGAGTTCGCCGAGCGCCTCGAGGCGGTCGATGTTCTTCGCGTACATCAGCACGCCGTTGGCCAGGGCGCGCGGCTGCTCGCCGCTGGCCTGGTGGGCCTGGTTGAAGAGCGGCCGCACTTCGGGATGCTCATCGAGCATGATCCGGTAGAAGTGGGTCGTCAGCGCCTCGCCTCCCGTTTCGAGCAGCGGGACGGTGGCGGTGACGATGGACTTTTGTTGCGCGGTCAGCACGGGAGGGGCTCCTTGGGGTTCACATGGGATGCCGTGTTCCTTGCAATCCCCGTTCCAGGCCCGATGGCCTTGCAAATCAAGGACTTGGCGCTGCTGTTGTCTTTTTGACCTGGATAGAATCGAGTCATTATGACCTCTCGCCATGTCCAAATGACTGCTGACAAGCTGCTCGAGGCGGTCGCCCCCCTGGTGGCGGACATGGGCGCCGGTCTGCCCGGCGAGGAGCTGTACCGCCGGCTGTTGCAGTCCCTGCGCGTGCTGCTGCCCTGCGATGCGGCGGCGCTGCTGCGGCTGGAGGACGGCAGCCTGCTGCCGCTCGCGGTCGACGGACTGAGCCGCGACACGCTGGGCCGTCGCTTCCGGATCGCCGAGCACCCGCGCTTCGCGGCGCTGCTGGGCGCCGGCGGGCCCTTGCGCTTTCCCTCCGACAGCCCGCTGCCGGACCCGTACGACGGCCTGGTGGAGGGCGTACACGGCGACCTGGACGTGCACGACTGCGTCGGCTGCCCGATCCAGCTCCACCAGCGGATCTGGGGGCTGCTCACGCTCGATGCTCTGCAGCCGGACCGCTTCTCGCGCGGGGACCTCGCGGCGCTGCAGCTGTTCGCGAGCTTGGCAGCGGCCATCGTCACGGTGGCCGGGCGCATCGAGCAGCTCGAGGACCGCGTGGCGCTCGAAAGCCTGCGCGCGGAAGGCTTCAGGCTCGCCGCCGCGCCGCGGGCGCGCGAACTGATCGGCCGCAGCGCGGCCATGCGCCGGCTGCTGGCCGACATCGCGCTGGTCGCCGGCAGCGAGCTCTCGGTGCTGATCCAGGGCGAGACCGGCGTCGGCAAGGAGCTGGTGGCCGAGGCGATCCATGCCGGCTCCGCGCGCGCGGCGCGCCCCATGGTCAGCCTCAACTGCGCGGCCCTGCCCGAGACATTGGTCGAGAGCGAGCTGTTCGGCCATGTGAAAGGCGCCTTCACCGGGGCTTCCGGCGACCGGCCGGGCAAGTTCGAACTGGCCGATGGCGGCACGCTGTTCCTGGACGAGGTCGGCGAGCTGTCGATGCCGGTGCAGGCCAAGCTGCTGCGCGTGCTGCAGAGCGGCCAGCTGCAGCGGCTGGGCTCCGACCGCGAGCACCGCGTCGACGTGCGCCTGATCGCGGCCAGCAACCGCGACCTGGCCGAGGAGGTGAAGGCCGGGCGGCTGCGGGCCGACTTCTTTCACCGCCTGAGCGCCTTTCCGCTGCGGGTGCCGCCCTTGCGCGAGCGCGGGCGCGACGTGCTGCTGCTCAGCGGCTTCTTCCTCGAGGAGAACCGGTCCCGGCTCGGTTTCGGCGCCGCGAGGCTGGACGCCAGCGCACAGGCGGCGCTGCTGGCCTATGGCTGGCCGGGCAATGTGCGCGAACTGGAGCACCTGCTCGGGCGCAGCGTGCTGAAGGCGCGGGCACGCCATCCGCAGCGGCCACGGGTCCTGAGCCTGACGGCGGAGGACCTCGATCTGGAGGCGGCGCCGCAAGCGCCTCGGCCCACGGCAGCGCCCGAGGCCCAGGGCGTCGCGCCGGCCGCCGGGCGCCGTCGGCTGCGCGAAGGCGAGCACCTGAGCGACGCGGTCGACCGGCTCAAGAGCGAACTGGTGCAATCGGCGCTGGCCGACAGCGGCGCCAACTGGAGCGCGGCCGCGAAGTCGCTCGGGATCGACCGCGGCAACCTGGTGCGGCTTGCGAAGCGGCTCGGTGTCGCAGCCGCTCAGGCGCCCGGCACGGCGGACTGAACCGCCTCGCGCAGCAGCTCGGCCAGCCGGGCCACCGGCCCTCTGGCTGCCGGCGGTGCCGCTTCAGGCCAGAACGCGCAGGCGCGCGGGGCCCGCTTCGGTATGGCCGATCGCCGCCGCGGCGCCGAAGCCCTCGTCGCGGAAGATCTTCAGCACGGCGTCGACCGCCTCGGGCGCACAGCTCACGAGCAGCCCGCCGGAGGTCTGCGGATCGCTCACCAGCGCCTGCGCGGTGGCCGGCAGGCCGGCCGCGAGGTCGACCTCGGCACCGTAGCCGCTCCAGTTGCGGCCCGAGGCGCCGGTGACGAAGCCGTTGGCGGCCAGCGCTTCCACGCCGTCGAGCAGCGGCACCTTCGACCACTCGACCACGGCCGTCAAGCCGGCGCCGCGCGCGAGCTCCAGCGTGTGGCCGGCCAGCCCGAAGCCGGTGACGTCGGTCAGCGCGTGCACGCCGGGCAGCGCCGCCAGCGCGATGCCGGGCGTATTGAGCCGGGTCGTCGTGTCGATCAGCTGCCGGTAGCCGGCGTCCGGGAGCTGTTCCTTCTTGAGCGCCGCCGACAGCACGCCGACGCCCAGCGGCTTGCCGAGCACCAGCACGTCGCCGGCGCGCGCGTCGGCATTGCGCTTGACGTGGGCCGGGTTGACCAGGCCCATGGCCACCAGGCCGTAGATCGGCTCGACCGAGTCGATGGTGTGGCCGCCGGCGATCGGAATGCCGGCCGCGCGGCACACGTCCTGGCCGCCGCGCACGATCTCGCCGATGGCTTCGAGCGGCAGCTGGTTGACCGGCATCGCGACCAGCGCCAGCGCCATGATGGGCCTGCCGCCCATGGCGTAGACGTCGCTGATCGCATTGGTGGCGGCGATGCGGCCGAACTCGTAGGGATCGTCGACGATCGGCATGAAGAAATCGGTGGTCGCGATCAGGGCCTGGGTGTCGTTGAGCCGGTAGACCGCGGCGTCGTCGGCGGTTTCGATGCCCACCATCAGCTCCGGCGGCATCAGGCCGCCGGCGCCGCTCTTGAGGATCTCCGAGAGCACGCCGGGCGCGATCTTGCAGCCGCAGCCGCCGCCGTGCGAGAAGCTCGTGAGGCGCAGCGGGGCCAGCGGGTTGACGGGGGAGGGGGGGCGGATGTCGGTCATGGTGTCGGACGGATCGGTGGAAGGCCCATTATCGAAGCGCCCCGCGTCCGCGTCTTTCTACAATCGAAGGCTGTCGACCATCTTTCCGAGGCGCCTGCTTCGTACCCCCATGAAAACACTCTCCCGCCTCGCCCTCGTGCTGGCCCTGTCCGCATTCGCCATGGGCGCCCTGGCCCAGGGCAAGGTGCTGCGCGTCTCCGCCATCCCCGACGAGGCGCCGACCGAACTGCAGCGCAAGTTCAAGCCGCTGGGCGATTACCTGCAGAAGGAGACCGGCATGGAGGTGCAGTTCACCCCTGTCACCGACTATGCGGCGGTGGTCGAAGGGCTGGCGACGAACAAGCTCGACCTCGCCTGGCTCGGCGGCTTCACCTTCGTGCAGGCCCGCATCCGCACCAACGGCGGGGCAGTGCCGATCGTGCAGCGCGCCGAGGACAAGGTCTTCACCAGCAAGTTCATCGTTCCGACCGACAGCAGCGCCAAGACCCTGGCCGATCTCAAGGGCAAGACCTTCGCCTTCGGCGCGCCGTCGTCCACCTCCGGCAGCCTGATGCCGCGCTACTTTCTGTTGCAGGCCGGCATCGATCCCGAGAAGGATTTCAAGACCGTGGCCTATTCCGGCGCGCACGACGCGACCGTGGCCTTCGTGGCCGCGTCGCGGGCCGAGGCCGGCGTGCTCAACGCCTCGGTCTGGGACAAGCTGGTCGAGAACAAGAACCCGAACGCGGCCAAGGTGCGCGTGCTGGCGACCACGCCGACCTACTACGACTACAACTGGACGGTGCGCCCGGGCCTCGATCCGGCCGTGACGAAGAAGCTGACCGAGGCCTTCCTGAAGCTCGACCCGGCGAACCCGGCCCACAAGGAGATCATGGATCTGCAGCGGGCCAGCAAGTTCATCCCGACCCAGTCGTCCAACTACGACGGCATCGAGGCGGCCGCCAAGTCGGCGGGCCTGGTCAAGTGATTCGGCTGCGGCCTGCTGCCGGACCGGCCGCGTGAGCTTCGCTCTTGAAGCGGTCGGCCTGGTGCATCCGAACGGCCACCGCGCGCTGAGGGATGTGTCGCTGGCGGCCGGCGGCGGCGAACGGCTCGCCATCATCGGCCCCTCGGGCGCCGGCAAGACCACGCTGCTGCGCGTGCTGGGCGCGGCGCTGCGGCCCGGCGAGGGCGCGGTCCGGGTGCTCGGCGATTCGCCCTGGCAACTGCCGGCACCCGCGCTGCGCCGGCTGCGCGCGCGCATCGGGACCGTGCACCAGAGCCCGCCGATCGCGCCGCGGCTGCGCGTCGTGACCGCGGTGCTCGCGGGGCGGCTCGGCCAGTGGTCCACGCTGCGCGCGCTCGGCTCGCTGCTGCGTCCGTCCGACCTGCAGGGGGCGCACGAAGCGCTGTCGCGGCTGGCGCTCGAAGACCGGCTCTTCGAGCGCTGCGACCGCCTGTCGGGCGGCCAGCTGCAACGCGTCGGCATCGCCCGCGTGCTGTACCAGCGTCCGGCGCTGCTGCTGGCCGACGAGCCGGTGTCGGCGCTCGACCCGACGCTGGCCGACGCCGCGCTGCAGCAGCTGGTGATGCAGAGCGAGGCGAGCGGCGCGACCCTGGTGGCGTCGCTGCATGCGGTCGACCTGGCGCTGCGCTGGTTCCCGCGCATCGTCGGCATGCGCGAAGGGCGGGTGATGTTCGACCGGCCGGTCGGCGAGGTCGATCGGGCGATGCTGCAGGCGCTCTACGCATGACGGATGCCCGGACGCTTCGCGACCCGGCGGCGCGCCGGCGCCTGGTCGGCGGGCTGGCCGCGCTGGCGATCGCCTGGCCGCTGCTGCAGCTGTCGGAGTTCCATCCCTCGGCCCTGTTCGGTCCCGGACAGCTGCAGGTGATCGGCGGCTTCCTCGGCGGCTTCCTGCCGCCGGCGACCGCGCCCGACTTCCTGGCGCTGCTCGCCAAGGCCACGCTCGAGACTCTGGCGATGGCCACGGCCGGCACCGCGCTGGCCTTCCTGATCGGCGCACCGCTGGCATTCGTGACCACCCGCGCGCTGTCGGTGTCGCGCATCGGCCCGGGGCCGGGCCGCGTTCGCGGCGCCGCGCTGCGGCAATTCGCTCGCTCGCTGCTGATGGTGCTGCGCGCGATCCCCGAGATCGTCTGGGCGCTGATCTTCGTGCGCGCCCTGGGCCTCGGTCCCGCGGCCGGCGTGCTGGCGCTCGCGATCACCTACGGCGGCATGCTCGGCAAGGTGTATGCCGAGGTGCTCGAGTCGACCGACACGGCGCCGGCGCGGGCCCTGCTCGAAAGCGGCAGCGGACGGCTGTCGACCCTGTTCTACGCGCTGCTGCCGAACTGCGCCCAGGAACTCACCTCCTACACCGTGTACCGCTGGGAATGCGCGGTGCGGGCCTCGGTGGTGATGGGCTTCGTGGGCGCCGGCGGCCTCGGCCAGCTGATGGACCAGTCGATGAAGATGCTCAACGGCGGCGAGGCCAGCAGCATCCTGGGGGTGTTCCTGGTGCTGGTGCTGCTTGCGGATGCGCTGAGCAACGCGTTGCGGAAGCTGCTGGGATGAGCGCCGTTTCTTCAGCTTCGCCGCCGCGCTGCCTTCGCTGCTGGGTGGTGACGGGCCTGGTGCTGGCCGCGGTGGTCGCGAGCTTCGTCTATCTCGCCGTCGACTACGGCGCGCTGTTGACCGCCGAGTCGCTGTCGCTCATGGGCCGGTTCATTGCCGAGTTCTTCCCGCCCGATGTGTCACCTGCCTTCCTGTCGAAGACCGCGTGGGGCGCGCTGCAGACGCTCGCGGTGTCGGCGCTCGGAACGCTGCTGGCGGCGGCGGCCGGCGCGCTGCTCGCGCTGCCGGCCTCGGGCCGGGCGGGCTTTGCCTTGCGGCAGCTGTGCCGCTTCGCGCTCAACTTCCTGCGCAGCGTGCCCGAGTTGGTGTGGGCCGCCCTGATGGTGCTGGCGGCCGGCATCGGCCCCTTTGCCGGCGCCCTGGCGCTGGCCCTGCACACCACCGGCGTGCTGGGCCGCCTGTTCGCCGAGAGCCTGGAGAATGCGCCGCGCGAGCCCGAGCAGGCGCTGGCGCTGAGCGGCGCCGGCGCGGCCGCCGCCTTCAGCTACGGCAGCCTGCCGCTGGTGCTGCCGCAGTGGGTGGCCTACACGCTGTATCGTTGGGAGATGAATATTCGAATGGCCACCGTACTGGGTTTCGTGGGCGGCGGCGGCCTGGGCCAGCTGCTCTACTTCCACCTGTCGATCTTCCAGCAGCAGCAGGCCATGACGGTGCTGATCGCCATGTTCGGCCTGGTGGCGCTGGTGGACATGGCCAGCGCCCGGCTGCGGCGCGGACTGGGGCCGGCCTATGCGTGAAGACGGCAAGCGGCACCGCCCGCCGACGCGCGTGGCGGACATGCACGCCTTCGACACCCTGATCGACGCCCGCTCGCCGGCCGAGTTCGCGCTGGACCACATTCCGGGCGCCATCAACTGCCCGGTGCTCGATGACGAGGAGCGCCGCATCATCGGCACCCTGTACAAGCAGACCGGCGCCTTCGAGGCCCGGCGGCTCGGCGCCGCGATGGTCGCCGCCAATCTCGCCCGCCACCTGCGCGAACGGTTCGCTGACCGGCCCCCGAACTGGCGGCCGCTGGTCTATTGCTGGCGCGGGGGCTTGCGCAGCGGCTCGATGGTGACCTGGCTGCGGCTGGTCGGCTGGGACGCCCAGCAGCTCGCCGGCGGCTACAAGAGCTTCCGCCACCACGTGCTGGCGCAGATCGAGGCCACCTGCCCGCAGTTGCAGCTGCGGGTGATCTGCGGCGCCACCGGCAGCGCCAAGACCCGTGTGCTGCAGGCGCTGGCTGCGCGCGGCGAGCAGGTGCTCGACCTGGAGCACTACGCCAGCCACAAGGGCTCGCTGCTGGGTGCGTTGCCCGGCCTGCCGCAGCCTTCGCAGAAGCAGTTCGAGACCCGCATCGCGACCTGCTTCGAGGCGCTGGATCTTTCGAGGCCCCTGTATGTGGAGGGCGAGAGCGCGCGCATCGGCCGGCTGTCGGTGCCCCTGCCGCTGGTGGCGCGGATGCGCGAGTCCGAGTGCATCGAGGTGCAGGCCGACCCGGCTGCGCGGCTGGCCTACCTGCTGCGCGACTACGCCTACCTCGGCGACGACCGCGAGGCCCTGGCCGGCCAGCTCGACAAGCTCAAGGAACTGCAGGGCAAGGCGGTGGTGGAACGCTGGCAGCAGTGGGCGCGCGAGGGCGACCTGGCGCCGCTGTTCGCGGAACTGATGGCGTTGCACTACGACCCGCACTACGAGCGGTCGCAGGCGCGGCATTTCAGCCGATGGCCGCAGCGCGAAGCGGTGCCGGCGTCGGATCTTTCGGACGCCGGGATCGAAGCGGTGGCCGAGGGCGTGCGGTCCATCGAGCTCGACGACTCGCCGGCTTCGGTCGCGGGCCCGGCAGTGGCGCAGTAGCGGCCCCCCGGCCGCTTCAGGCCCGGTCCAGCGCGTCCAGCGCCGCGTCGCGTGCCATCACCGCCGCGTACTTCTGTTCCATGTCGAACAGGTTCGCCTCGTGCGGGCCGAGCGCGCGGTCGCCGACGCAATCGGAGACCACCAGCGGCCGGAAGCCGTGGGACATCGCGTCGACCACGCTGGCGCGCACGCAGCCGCTGGTCACCGCGCCGGCCACCACCAGCGTCTGCACGCCGCGCTGGCTCAGCCACGCGGCCAGCGAGGTGCCGAAGAAGGCCGAGGGCACGGTCTTGCGCACCACCAGCTCGCCCGCGCGCGGCGCCAGCTCCGGCACGATCGCGCTGTTCGCGTCGTGCTCCTTGAGGCCGAGCATGCCGGGCACCTTGAGCGAGAAGATGTTGTGGTCGGCGCCGTCGTCGGCGTAGACGATCCGGCTGTGCGCGATCGCCCAGCCGCGCTCGCGCGCGGCGGCCAGGAGCGGCACCGTGCGTGCGATGGCCGCGGGGATGTTGCCGCCGCCGAACACCGCCGGGTCCGCGAAGCCGTTGACGAAATCGACGATCAGCAGGCCGACCGGGCCCTTCAGTGGCAGCGCGGTGCCGAAGCCCTGGCGCTCGTAGGTCTTGATCTCAGCGTGCATCGTGGTTCTCCCGGCCGTCCAGCACCTGGCCCTCGCGCACCATGTCCTCGCCGTCGAGGCGCACCGTGCACTTGCGCAGCGGAATGTCGATGTGGCAGGCCGTGTTGCGGCTGCCACCGGCCTCGTTGTTGGGGCCGAGCGAGAACAGGAAGTTGCCTTCGTAGGCCCGCGCGTCCATGCCGATCGTGGCCTCGCGGTCGTACAGGCCCAGCGTCGACCAGCGCGCGCGCGGCTGCAGGCCCCAGCCGATGTGGGAGATCGCGTAGGCCTCGGGATCGCGGAACGAGGCCATGTAGTCCTCGAGCAACTCGGCATCGACACCGCCCTCGATCTTCACCGCGTAGCCGTTGTCGACCGTCAGAACGATGCGCTCCGCCGCATAGGACTTCTGCGGCAGCAGGATGTCGCCGCGGTCGATCACGATCCGGCCGCTGGCGCCGCCTTCGTCGGGCCAGGTGAGCGCGAAGCCGCTCGGCCAGTGGTCCCAGCGCCCGGGCTCGTCGACGAAGCCGTACTCGCTGATCGCGGGGTACTGGCCGAGCTTGCAGCGCAGGTCGGTGCCGGCCGCCGACACCACGTGCATCTCGCGCGCCGCGGTGATGCGCGCCGCGGCGGCCTTGACGCGCACGCGGTCCGCCAGGGTCGGCACCATGCGCACCAGCACCTCGGGCGGCTCGACCGCCAGCAGGATCCTGGTGCCGGCCGACAGGATCTCGTGCTGCTCGGGCGAGAACAGCAGGGTCATCAGGTCGAGCACCAGGTCGCTGGCCTTGAGGGCCGCGATCGCCGCCGGGTTGCCGGTCAGCGGCGTGGTGCCGAGGTAGGCCAGGCTGTCGCGGCTCAGCGCCTTCTCGGCATTGACCGGCGGCAGGTCGAGCCGGTTGACGATCGCGCCCATCGCCTGCGAGGCGATCAGCGCGCACTGCAGCGTTTGCGGATGGGTGGCGGCGCTGGTCAGCACGGTCACGCTCTGGCCGGCCTGCAGGTTCGAGAGGGTGAGCACCTGTTTCCAGGCGTCGATCAGTTGATGGTCGCTGACGGGCATCGCGTGCTCCTTTGAAGAGGGGTTCAGTTCGCTGCTGCTGCTGCTGCTGCTGCTGCCGCTGCCGCTGCCAGCGGCTGGCCGAGGAAGTCGCCGAAGGCGCGGTAGAAGCCGGCTTCGTCGTCCCACGGGATCATGTGGCCCGCACCGGGCACATGGGCGGTCTGCAGCGCGGGCATCAGGCGGCGCAGTTCGTCCTGGTCCTCGGGCCGGATCACGTCGCCGCGGCCCGCGACCATCAGCAGGGTCGGCACCGCGATGTGCGACAGGTCGGCATGGACGTCGTCCTGATGGAAGCTCTCGTAGGTGCTGACGATCGCGCGTTCGTCGCAGGTGTGGAGCCACTCGGCGCGCAGCCGCAGCTGGGCGTCGGTCCAGGTCGGCGAGAAGGACCTCAGCGCCTCGAAGCCGGCGCCGTCGCGCATCAGCCGGATCGAGTCGATGTACCAGGCGAGGTTGGCCGGGTAAGCGCGGCGTCCGGGGCCCGACACCGGCGGGTCGACCAGCACCAGGCGCCCCAGCCCGGCGGGGCACAGGCGCGCGGTGCGGATGCCGATGCGCGCGCCCATCGAATGCCCGACCAGCGCGTAGTTCTCGAGGCCGAGGGCCTCGGCGAAGGCGCCGACGTCGCGGGCGCAGGCGTCCAGGCCGTAGTCGAGCGCGGCCGAAGACTCCGAGAGGCCGCGGCCGCGGACGTCGAGCACATAGGTGTCGAAGTTGCGGCCGAACTGCTCCGCCACGAAGCCCCAGGTCACGGCCGGGCTCGTGATGCCGGGGACCAGGACCACGGGGCGGCCCTTGCCGCCGTAGCGCAGGTAGTGCTGGCGGATGCCGTTGGCGCGCAGGTTGGCGCCGTAGAGGAAGGTGCTGTGGGTCATGTGCGGGCGCTCCGGATCAGTAGGCGCCCGACAGCAGCGCGCCGGCGCCCGGCACCACCGGCTCGAGGTCCAGCGCCTTCAGCATGGCGTAGGTGGTGGCGATGGCGGCGGTGACCACCGGCTTGCCGGTCATGGCCTCGACCTTGGCCACCGACGGCAGCGACGGCATCTGCACGCAGGCCGACAGCACGATCGCATCGACGTCGCGCGTGTCCATGCCGGCGACGATGGCGGGCAGCCGGGCCGGGTCGTGCCGGCCGACCTCGAGGTTGTCGGGGATCTCGAGGGCGCGCCAGTCGCTGACTTCGATGTCCTCGTGGCGGATGTAGTCGACCACCAGCTCGGTCAGCGGCTTCATGTAGGGCGCTACCAGCGCGATGCGCCGGGCGCCCATGACCTTGAGCGCATCGACCAGCGCGCCGGCGCTGGTGACCACCGGCGCACTGCCGCCGTTGTCCGCCGTGCGGGCGTGCAGCCGGGCCTGGGAGCTGCGGTGGTAGCCGTGGCCCATCGACATGATGGCCACCAGGCAGGCGTAGCCCAGCACGTCGACGCGGGCATCGCTGAGTTCGAGCGCGCAGCGGTCGGACTCGGCGTCCATGGCCGCCAGCTCTTCCTTCCTGACCGTCTTCATGCGCATGCGGCTCGAGTGGAAGGTGAAGCGCTCGGGCCGCACCGCCTGGCGGGCCAGGAGCATGGCCGGGATCTCGGTCTCCATCGTGGTGTTCGAGCTCGGCACGATCTGGCCGATGCGGTAGGTCTTGGTCATGGGGGTCTCCGGTGAATGAAGGGGAAGCGCTCAGTCGGCGTTCAGCTTGAGAAGGCGTTCGGCGTTGCCGTGGCAGACCAGCGCGCGCGTGCCCTCGTCCATGGGGGCGGCTTCGATGAAGTCGGCGGCGACGGCGGTCGACTCGTAGGGGTAGTCGACCGAGAACATCACGGCCTCGGCGCCCATCTCGGCGATGGCGCCGGCCAGGGCGGCGGGCGAGCAGACGCCCGAGGTGGTGATCACGATGTTGCGGCCGATGTATTCCGACGGCGCGCGCTGCAGGGTCAGGCCGTGCGGGTAGGCGGCGAAGCGGCTGTCGAAGCGCCAGCGCTGGAAGGGCAGGCCTTCGCCCATGTGGCCGAGGATCAGCTTGAGTTGCGGGAAGCGATCGAACACGCCGCCGAAGAGCAGCCGAAGCGCGTGCGTCGCGGTCTCGACGCCCCAGCCCCAGGTGGCGCCGTTGAGCTCGGCATGGCCGTTGAACGAGGCCGGCACGGCCGGGAAATCGATCGGGTGCAGGTACAGCGGGACGTCGAGGGCCTGCAGCCGTTCCCACACCTCGTCGTAGGCCGGGTCGTCGTAGTAGCGGCCGTGGGTGTGGCCGTTGACCAGCGCGCCCTTGAAGCCGAGCTGACGCACCGCGCGCGTCAGCTCGGTCGCCGCCGCCTTCGGGTCCTGCATCGGCAGCGCCGCGAAGCCGGCGTAGCGGGTCGGATGGCGCGCCACCTGCCGTGCCAGGAAGTCGTTGTTCTCCTGCGCACTGGCGATCGCGAGCGAACTGCTGGCTTCGCCCTGGACGCCCGGCCCGGTCTGCGACAGCACGGTCACGTCGATGCCGGCGCGGTCCATCTCGCCGAGGCGGATCTCGTCGAAGTCGGCCAGCCGGCTCGCGAGCTCGGCATAGACCGCCTTGTCGATGTGCTGCAGGAAGGACTTCGAGTAGCGCTCGAAGCCGGGCGCCATGAAATGCTCTTCGAGCGCGATCTTGCGAATCCTTGTCATCTTGGTTGCTCCGGGTGGTGAAAGTGAAAGGGAAGGGCCGCGCTACAGGTCGAACAGCAGCACTTCGGTGCCGTCCGCCTCGGCGACGAGTTCCAGCGCTTCGTGATGGGTGAAGCGCAGGCCGTCGCCGCTGCGCAGATGCAAGCCGGGGTCGACGCTCAGCGCGCCCGCCACCACGTGCAGGTAGCCCAGCCGGTGCGCTGCGAGGCCATAGCCCAGTGCGCTGCCGCGCGCCGGCCGGCCGACGAAGAGCAGCGCCCGCTGTTGCACGGTGGCCGAGCCGTCGCGGCCGTCGGGCGATGCGATGAGCTGCCAGGTCTCGCGCGCGCCCGCGGCGTCGATGCGCACCCGCTCGCAGCCGGGCGCGAGCCCGCGGGCCTGGGGGTAGAGCCAGATCTGCAGATGCCGCTCGGCGTCCACGCTCGACGCGTTCATCTCGGCATGCTCGATGCCGCTGCCGGCCGTCATGCGGTGCAGTTCGCCCGGGCCGATCACATAGTCGTTGCCCAGGCTGTCGGTGTGATGGATGCGGCCTTCGATCGGATAGGTCAGCGACTCGATGTCGCGATGCCCGTGCCAGGCGAAGCCCCGGCCCGCGGCGACCCGGTCCTCGTTGAGCGCGCGCAGCGAACCCCAATGCGTGTGGTTCGGATCCTGGTAGTCGCCGAAGCAGAAGCTGAAGCGCGCCTGCAGCCAGCCGTTCTCCAGCGCGCCGCGCTGATGGGCGCGGCGGACATTGCGCTCGCTCAAGCTTCTGGTCTTCGAGGGTGTTGGCTGTGGCACGGCGTCTATACAATCATCAGTGTGCTAACAAACGGGGGTCCAGGTGCCGTCGAACAAGCGTCAGTCCGGTCAGGAGCGCGCGGTGGATGCCCCGGACATCCCCATGACCACGGTCGACCCTGCCAAGGAACTTCTCTTTGCGCGTCCCGGCTTCCTGGTGCGCCGGCTGCACCAGATCCACGTCGCGATGTTCTTCGAGGAGTGCAAGTCGCAGAACGTCACGCCGGTCCAGTACGCGATCCTCACGGCCGTCTCGGTGCTGCCCGATCTCGACCAGACCTCGCTGGGCCACGAGGTCGGCCTCGACCGCACGACCACCGCCGACGTGGTCAAGCGGCTCGAGGATCGCGGCCTGGTCGAGCGCCGGCCCAACCCTTCCGACAAGCGCACGCGCCACGTGCGCCTGACGGCCGAGGGGCAGACGGTGGTGGACTCGCTGCGCGGCGACATGGCACGCGCGCAGGAGCGCCTGCTGGCGCCCCTGCGCCCGGCCGAGCGCACGATGCTGATGGACCTCATGAAGATCCTGGTCGAGGCCAACAACCAGTACAGCCGCACGGTGCTGCGCGCCATCTGAGGCGTGACGGGCCGGACGGCTCACAGCGGGTAGACCAGGTCGTTGGCGATGATCGTGGTGTCGTAGATGGCCTGGCGCTCCCGCAGCAGCAACCGGCCTTCGACGCGCACGAAGCGGTCGTAGTAGGTGCCCGCCATGTGCACCGTGCTCGGACCCTCGACCAGGGTCTGCAGCAGCAGGAAGTTGGCCTGCGCCTCAATCTCCCCCGCGTCCGATTCGGCGGTGACGCGGGTGTTGGTCACCAGGTGCAGGTTGTAGCGCGGCGCGAACATCTGCGTCTTGGCGATCGCCACCGCGCGGTCGTGCATCATGTTGCGCCCCTGCGCATACACCAGGCCGACCGGCATGCCGAGCTCGGCGTTCTCGCGCGCGGTCACGCGGTAGATGCCGTCGGCGGCGAAGAACTCGGGCCAGGCCTCGACCTGGCCGGCATCGAGCACCGCGCAGTACTCGGCATTGAAGTCCTCGATCTCGTGGCGCAGCGCGGTGGCGCGCGCCGGGTCGATGCGGCGTTCGCGGAAGAGGGACCGGGTCATTGCTTTCATGGCTTCAGAACCCCATCACTTCGCGGTAGTAGCCGTACATGGCGCGGATCGCGGCTTCCGAGATCAGCGAGGTGGAGCTGCCGACATTGCCGGCATCGAGCTTGAGCACGTTGGTCTCGGTGCTCGAGCGGCGCACGCCCTCCTGCACGAACTTCATCGCCTCGTTGTCCTCCAGGCCGAGAAAGCCGGCCGGGCCCATCAGGTTGCCCTGGCGCAGCCGGTGCTGCGTCATCTCCTCGGTGTCGTCCTCGTAGCCGAACATGGTCCACAGCATCAGCATGCTGTTGGGGCCGTTGGGCACGATCTGCCGCACGCCCAGCGTGTTCATCTCGCGCTGCACGATCAGGTTGGGCCAGATGGTCTGCATGGTCACCGACCAGGGCGAGTCGAACTCCTTGACGAAGTCCAGGAAGCGGTCGTCGCGCAGGCGCATGCCCTCGTGGTAGGAGCGCATCTCCTTCTTGTTCTCGTCGCTGATCGCGGCGTACTTGTCCTCCTTCTTGGCCGAGGCCATGGTGCCGTGGCGGCCGTGCACCGGGTCGGCGATCATGGCGGCGTCGTTGCCCGCGACCAGCAGGCCGAAGACGACCAGGAAGGAATGCAGCAGCGTCGCGTGGTAGGGGTCCTTGAGGTTCTCGTGGTACATCTTCCAGTTGCACGGCAGCTCGTTCTTGTAGTAGCCGTGCACCTTCAGGCGCTTGCCGTTGAAGACGACGTCGAAGTCCTTCAGGATCTCCGGCGTCATGTAGTCCTCGAGCGATTCCATGTCGCTCGCATAGGACGCGAAGACCACGCCGTTGCGGGTCGCGACGTGCAGCTTGCGCAGGCCGTGGTCCTCGTTGCGGAAGTCCTTCGGCATCCCCCCCTGGCGGTTCACGCCGCGCTTGAAGGGCACGCCCTGCAGGTTGCCCTTGAGGTCGTAGGACCACTGGTGGTAAGGGCAGACGAACTCGGTCGCGTTGCCCTGGCTGTGGCGGCAGAACTCGGCGCCGCGGTGGGCGCAGCGGTTCTCGAAGACGTTGATCGAACCGTCCGCCGCGCGCGACACCACCACCGGCGTGGCGCCGACATAGGAGCGCTTGAAGTCGCCCGTGTTCGGCACCTCGGCCTCGAGCGCGACGAAGTTCCAGGAGCGGCCGCGAAAGATCTTCTCCATCTCCTGGTCGTACACGGCCTCGCTGGTGTAGACCCAGTCGGGGATGAAGTGCGCCGCATCCTCGGGCCACTTGCAGGCGGCGAGTTCGGCGTCCTTGGTGTTCGGGGTGCGGTTGATGACCGCATGGGTGCTGTACATGGCGGGATCCAGTCAGGAGAGTGAGGGGCTGGCCGCGGCCGCCAGTGCGTCGCGCACCAGTTGCCGCGGGGGAATCGAGGTGTCGCGCAACCGCGCGGGGTCGCAGGGGATGCGTCGTTCGATCAGGCTTCGAAGCGGCCGCAGGTCGCCGCCGGCGTTGACGGCGATGGCGTGCGCGAGCCGGCCGTCCGGGTCGAGCCCGAGCAGCATGAACTTCGGCGTGCCGTCGATCGCTGCGTCGCCGCGCATCTGGTAGGTGGTTTGCGCGGTGGGCAGCCCGAGCATCTGGATGTTGCAGCCGAACTGGTCGGTCCAGAACCAGGGCGTCGCGGCGGCCTCGGTCGGCACGCCGAGCATCGCCGCGGCGGCGAGCCGCGCCTGCTCGTTGGCGCTCTGCCAGGATTCGAGGCGGATCTCTTCGCCGACCAGCGGCTGGAGCTGGCTCGCGCAGTCGCCGGCCGCGTAGATGTTCGGCGCGCTGGTGCGGCATTGCGCATCGATGCGGATGCCGCCGTTGTGCGGATGCAGCGCGAGGCCGCAGCCCTCGGCCAGGGCGACCTCGGGCGTCTGCCCGATCGCGACCACCAGCAGCGGCGCCTGGAGGGTGCTGCCGTCGTCCAGCCGCAGGGCCACGCCGTCGGCATTCGGCGCGATCGAGACGCAGCTGCGGCCGAGCCGGAGGTCGACGCCCGCGCCGCGCACGCGCTGCGCGAGCCAGCGCGAGAATTCGGGCGGCACCGCGCGCGGCAGCACCCGTGCAGCGGCCTCGATGACGGTCACGCCGAGTCCTGCCGCGCGCGCGGTGGCAGCCGCTTCGAGACCGAGGAAGCCGGCGCCGAGCACGGTCAGCGCGGACTGGCCGGCCATCGCAGCGCGCAGCGCCTGCGCATCGGCCAGCGTCCGCACGTAGTGCACATGCGGCGTGCCCGGCGGCACCGAGGGCAGCGTGCGCGCCCGGCCGCCGGTCGCGATCAGGCAGCGGCTGAAGGGCAGCACCTGTCCGTTGCTGCAATGCGCCAGCGCGCGCTCGGCATCGAGCGACGCGATGCCGACGCCGAGCCGCAACTCGATCGCCTGGGCCTCGTGGAAGCCTGCGGGGTGGATGCCGAGGCGGCCGTCCATCCCGGCATCGGCCAGGACCGCCTTGGTGAGCGGCGGGCGCTCGTAGGGCGGCGACGGCTCGTCGCCGACCATCACGATGCGGCCCCGATGGCCGAGCGTGCGCAGCGCGGCGGCCGCGGTCGCGCCGGCCTGGCCGGCGCCGATGATCAGGAAGGGCGCTTCGTCGGTCATGGCCGCGCGCTCAGGCATCGACCAGGACGTCGCCGCCCTCGACCCGCACCGGGTAGATCCGGATCGGCTGGGTGGCGGGCGCGCACATGGCTTCACCGGTGCGCAGGTCGAAGCGCGCCTGGTGCAACGGGCACTCGACACAGCCGTCTTCCACGTAGCCATCGGACAGCAGCGCGTACTGGTGCGTGCAGACGTTGTCCGTGACGTGGAACTCGCCGCCGCTGCGGAACAGCGCGAGCTGTGTCTCTCCCAGCGCGATCGGCATGACTTCGTCGTCTTGCAGCTGACTCGTGGCAGCGATCCTGATCCAGGCCATGGGGCGTCCTTTGAAACGTACACTGAATTGATATCGTCAGTGTACTGAAGAATATTCTGAGGGTGCAAGCATTTTTCTGTTTCTTTTCGGAGGCGGCGCGTTTGCACTCATTCAGTGCTATTTACCTCTGTGGTGCACCTGAATAAGTACCAGGTAAGGATGTTTTGGTGCACGGGAAAACGCGAAGAAAATGTCGTTGACACGGAATAATCAACTCAGCATACTGACGATTCTCAGCCCCACATCCCAGGAGTTATTCATGCAAAGACGCCGCTTTTTCGAGAAGACCGGAGCGCTGGCGGGCCTCGCCACGCTCGCGGTTCCTGCCATCGCCCAGACCGCTCCGACCGTCAAGTGGCGCATGTCCACGAGCTGGCCCAAGAGCCTGGACACCATCTATGGCTCGGCCGACCGCCTGTGCAAGCGGGTCTCCGAACTGACCGAGGGCCGCTTCGAGATCCGTCCGTTCGCGGGCGGCGAGATCGTGCCGCCGGCGCAGAACATGGAAGCGGTGAGCAACGGCACCATCGAGTGCAACCACGTGCTGGCCTCGGCCTTCATCGGCAAGGACACCGCGATCGCCTTCGATACCGGCCTGGCCTTCGGCCTCAACGCGCGCCAGCACAACGCCTGGATGCACTTCGGCGGCGGCATGCCGCTGGTGCGCGCGATGTACAAGCGCTACGGCATCGTCAACTTCGTCAGCGGCAACGTCGGCGTGCAGATGGGCGGCTTCTATCGCAAGGAGATCAAGTCGGTCGCCGACCTGCAGGGCCTGAAGATGCGCATCGGCGGCATCGGCGGCATGGTGCTCGAGAAGCTGGGCACGGTGCCGCAGCAGATCCCGGCGTCGGACATCTATTCGGCGCTCGAGAAGGGCACCATCGATGCCGCCGAATGGATCGGCCCCTACGACGACGAGAAGCTCGGCTTGCAGCGCGTGGCGCAGCACTACTACGCGCCCGGCTGGTGGGAGGGCAGCGCCTCGATCACCTCGATGGTCAACGAGAAGGCCTGGGCCGCGCTGCCGGCTTCCTACAGGGCCGCCTTCGAGTGCGCCTGCTCCGAAGAGACCATGAAGATGCTGGCCGACTACGACGCCCGCAATCCCGAGGCGCTCAAGAAGCTGATCGGGCAGGGCGCCAAGCTGTCCTACTTCCCGAGGGACGTGATGGTCGCCGCCTTCAAGGCGTCGGAAGAACTGTGGGTCGAGCTGTCGGCCAAGAACCCCGAGTTCAAGGCGATCTTCCCCAAGTGGCAGCAGTTCCGCCAGAACGAGGCCAGCTGGTTCCGCGTGGCCGAGAACGCGCTCGACAACTTCACCTTCGCGGAACTCGCGAAGAACAAGGGCTGAGCGGACCGAAGGGACACACCGTCATGAACTCGCTGCTGCGCGCTTCGCGCCTGATCGATGCCCTGAACACGGCGGTCGGCAAGGCATCGTATTGGCTCATCCTGGTCGCGGTGCTGATCAGCAGCGGCAACGCGGTGGTCCGCAAGGCCTTCAACATGAGCTCCAACTCGCTGCTGGAGATCCAGTGGTACCTGTTTGCGGCGGTGTTCCTGCTCTGCGCCGGCTACACGCTGCTCAACAAGGAACACGTGCGGGTCGACCTGATCCACTCGCGGCTCACGCGGCGAAAGCAGCTGTGGGTCGAGATCTTCGGCACGCTCTTCTTCCTGGCGCCGATGACCCTGCTGATCCTGGTGCTGTCCTGGGCGCCCTTCGTCGATGCCTACACCAGCGGCGAAGTCTCCTCCAACGCCGGTGGCCTGATCCGCTGGCCGGTGAAGCTGCTGATCCCGGTCGGCTTCGGCCTGCTGCTGCTGCAAGGGGCCTCCGAAGTGATCAAGGACGTGGCCGAGCTGCGCGGCCTCGACCGCAGCGCCCCGAAGGCCGCCTGAGACGGCCGCATCCCTGACCCCCGGACCCCACGATGATTGAATTCCTCACCACCTACCTGGCGCCGATCATGTTCGCGTGCCTGGTGCTGCTGCTGCTGATCGGCTACCCGGTGGCCTTCGCCGTCGGCGCCAACGGGCTGATCTTCGGCCTCGTCGGCATCGCGCTCGGACTGATCGAGCCCTCCCTGTTCCAGGCGCTGCCCGAACGCGTCTTCGGCATCATGTTCAACGAGACGCTGCTGGCGATCCCGTTCTTCACCTTCATGGGGCTGATCCTCGAGCGCAGCGGCATGGCCGAAGACCTGCTCGACACCATCGGCCAGGTGTTCGGCCCGGTGCGCGGCGGCCTCGCCTACGCGGTGATCTTCGTCGGCGGCCTGCTCGCCGCCACCACCGGCGTGGTCGCGGCCTCGGTGATCTCGATGGGCCTGATCTCGCTGCCGATCATGCTGCGCTACGGCTACGACAAGCGGCTTGCCAGCGGCGTGATCGCCGCCTCCGGCACGCTGGCCCAGATCATTCCGCCTTCGCTGGTGCTGATCGTGCTGGCCGACCAGATGGGCAAGTCGGTCGGCGACATGTACGCCGGCGCGCTGGTGCCCGGGCTGGTGCTCACCGGCCTGTACGCGGTCTATGTCTTCGTCTACTCGATCGTCAAGCCGGAGGCGGCGCCCGCGCTGCCGCCGGAGGCACGCACGCTGCGCGGCGGCGCGCTGGCCTTCAGGGTCCTGACGACGCTGGTGCCGCCGCTGGTGCTGATCTTCCTGGTGCTCGGCACCATCTTCCTGGGCATCGCGACCCCGACCGAGGGCGGCGCGATGGGCGCGGCCGGCGCGCTGCTGCTGGCGCTCGGCCGGCGCAAGCTCTCGCTGGCGCTGCTGCGCCAGGCGATGGACAAGACCGCCAAGCTGACCTGCTTCGCGATCTTCATCCTGGTCGGCGCGACCGTCTTCGGCCTGGTGTTCCGCGGCGTCGACGGCGATCTCTGGGTCGAGCACCTGCTGCTGCACCTGCCGGGCGGTCAGCTGGGCTTCCTGATCGTGGTCAACCTGATGGTCTTCCTGCTGGCCTTCTTCCTCGACTTCTTCGAGCTGGCCTTCATCATCGTGCCGCTGATCGCCCCGGTGGCCGACAAGATGGGCATCGACCTGATCTGGCTCGGCGTGCTGCTGGCGGTCAACATGCAGACCTCCTTCATGCACCCGCCGTTCGGCTTCGCGCTGTTCTACCTGCGCTCGGTGGCGCCAAAGCAGGTGCTGACCAGCGACATCTACCGCGGCGCGATCCCGTTCGTGCTGATCCAGCTCGCCATGGTGGGGCTGGTGATCGCCTTCCCGGGCATGGTGACCGGCAATGTCCACAAGGCGGCGAAAATCGACCTCGAGACGATCAAGATCGAGATGCCGCACCAGGGCGAGGGCAGCCCGTCGGCCTACCCGGGCGACGATGCCCCCTCGCCGTTCGACAGCAGGAAGCCTTGAGCATGGACACCACCCCCTCCCATCACCCCGGCGACCCGAACGCGCAAGGCGTGGGCGCGCGCGTGCTGCGCAAGGAAGACGCGCGCCACCTGCACGGCAAGGGCCAGTTCGTCGCCGACATGAGCCTGCCGGAACTCAGCGAGGTGGCCTTCCTGCGCAGCCCGCTGGCACACGCCAGGATCGTCTCGGCCCGGCTGCCCGAAGCGGGCGCCGAGCGCGTCGTGCTGCGCGAGGCCATGCCCGATGCGCGCGACATCGTGGCCGACTCCACGCTGCCCACCTACCAGTCCTCGGCCCAGCCGCCGCTGGCCTCGGGCAAGGTGCGCTTCGTCGGCGAGCCGGTCGCGATGGTGTTCGCCCGCACGCGCGCCGAAGCCGAAGACCTGGCCGAGCAGATCGAGATCGAGTACGACGAGCTCCCGGTCTACGCCGACGCCGACCGCTCGCGTGCCGCCACCGGCGAGCTGATCCATCCGCAATGGCGCGACAACACCTTCGTCACGCTGCACGCCGACATGGAGTTCGAGGCGCATGCCGCCCAGGCGGCGCTGGTGGTGCGGCGCGAGGTCTCGCTGGCCCGCCAGTGCATGGTGCCGATGGAAGGCAAGGCGGTGCTGGCCTACTGGGACCACCAGGCCGACCAGCTGGTGGTGGTCAGCGCCACCCAGGTGCCGCACATGATCCGCACCGTGCTGGCCGAATGCCTGGGGCTCGAGCAGGGGCGGGTGCGCGTGATCTCGCCCGATGTCGGCGGCGCCTTCGGCTACAAGTGCGTGCTGCAGCAGGAAGAACTCTGCGTCGCCTGGCTGGCGAAGACCTACCGCAAGCCCTTCCGCTACCTCGAGGACCGGCGCGAGCACCTGATCGCGGGCGCCAACACGCGCGAGCACAGCTACCAGATGACCGCCTACGCCGATGCGCGCGGCCGCCTGCTGGCGCTCGACGCCCGCATCACGATCGACGGCGGCGCCTATTCCGTGTGGCCGTTCACGATCGGGCTCGAGCCCGGCCAGGCGGTCGGCAACCTGCCCGGGCCCTATGCCTTGCGTGGCTACCGCTGCGTGACCGAGTGCGTCGCCACCAACAAGCCCGGCTTCGTGCCCTATCGCGGCGTGGCGCGCACCGGGGTCTGCTTCGCGATGGAGCTCACGCTCGATGCCATTGCCCGCGCGGTCGGCCGCGAACCGTGGGAGGTCCGGCTCGAGAACCTGGTGCCGGCCTCGGCCATGCCCTATGTCAACGTCGCCAACAAGCACTTCGACAGCGGCGACTATCCGGCCAGCCTGATCAAGGCGCGCGACCTGATCGACGTCGACGCCGTGCGGCGGCGCCAGGGCGAGACGCAGCCGGATGGCCGGCTGATCGGCGTCGGCTTCGCCACCTACACCGAGCAGTCCGCGCACGGCACCTCGGTGTTCGCGTCCTGGGGCACGCCGGTGATCCCGGGCTTCGATTCGGCGACGGTGCGGATCACGCCCGACGGCGGACTCGAGATCCGCGTCGGCGTGCACTCGCACGGCCAGGGCATGGAGACCACCTTCGCGCAGATCGCGCACGAGATCCTCGGCGTCGATATCGCCCACATGAAGCTGGTGCACGGCGACACCGGGCAGACGCCGTTCTCCACCGGCACCTATGCGTCGCGCTCGCTGGTGATGTCCGGCGGCGCGGTGGCGCGAGCCTGCAAGGCGCTGGCGCCGCGCGTCCTCCACATCGGCGCCCACCTGCTGGGCAGCACGCCGGATGCGGTCGTGCTCTCCGGCGGGCGCATCGCGGCCGGGGAGCGGAGCGTCTCGGTGGCCGAGGTGGCGCAGGCCTGGTACCTGCGCCCCGACCGCCTGCCGCCCGACGTCGACCCGGCCGGGCTCGAGGTGACGACCGGCTTCAAGCCCAAGGTCGACACCGGCGCCTTCACCTATGCGACCCATGCGGTGACGGTGGCGGTCGACCCCGAGACCGGGCACGTGGAGATCCTGGACTACGTGATCGTCGAGGACTGCGGCACCATGATCAACCCGATGGTGGTCGAGGGCCAGACCTATGGCGGCGTGGCGCAGGGCATCGGCACCGCGCTCTACGAGGAGACGCCCTACGACCGCAACGGCCAGCCGCTCGCCTCCACCCTGGCCGACTACATGCTGCCGGGCGCGACCGAGGTGCCGGCGATGCGCATCCACCACTTCGAAACCCCGTCGCCGCATACGGAGTTCGGCGCCAAGGGCATGGGCGAGGGCGGCGCGATCGCGCCGCCGGCGGCCATCTTCAACGCGGTGAACGACGCGCTGCGGCCGCTGGGCGCCGAAGTCTCGCAGACGCCGCTGACCCCTCGCCGCCTGCTCGAGGCGATCGAGGCGGCGCAGGTCGTCGAGAACAGGAAGGTCGCATGAGGAACACCCGATGAAAGCCGCGAGCTTCGAATACCAACGCCCCGCGACGCTGCCGGCCGCCTTGCGCGTGCTGGCCGACGCCGGCGGCGCCGCCAAGGTGATGGGCGGCGGCCAATCCCTCGGGCCGATGCTGAACCTGCGCCTGGCGCGGCCGAAACAGGTGGTCGACGTCTCCTCGCTCGGCGAGCTGCGGCAGGTCACGGCCGACGGCGACCAGCTGCGCATCGGCGCGGCCGTGACGCATGCCGAGATCGAGGATGGCGTGCACCCCTTGCTGCGCGACGGCCTGCTGCAGTCGGTGGCCGGCGGCATCGCCTACCGCGCGATCCGCAACCGCGGCACGCTCGGCGGCAGCCTCGCGCACGCCGACCCCGCAGCCGACTGGGTGCTGGCGATGGCCGCCCTCGGCGCTCAGATCGAGATTTCGTCGGCCGCCGGCACCCGCCGCGTGCCGATGGAGCGCTTCATGCACGGTGCCTACACCACCGACCTGGCCGACGGCGAACTGCTGACCGCGGTGCGCATTCCCAGGCTGGGCGCGGCGGCGCGCTGGGGCTATTTCAAGTTCTGCCGCAAGACCGGCGAGTTCGCGGAGGCCAGTTGCGCCGCCGTGTTCGATCCCTCGCGCAAGCTCGCGCGCATCGTGCTGGGCGCGCTCGACGGCGCGCCCCAGGCCTTGCCGGCCCTCGCCGCACAGGTGGCGCGGGCCGCCGCGATGCCGCCGCGCGAAACCCTGCAATCGGCCATCGCCGCGGCGCTGCCGGGCAAGGATGCGGTCGACCGCAAACTGAGGGTCGCGGCGGTCGAGCGCTGCCTGCACCAGATCTTCATTCCGGAGCTTTCCACATGACGACCATCGCCGTCGAACTCAACGGCCGCGAACTGCGTCGCGACGTGCCCGCACGCATGCATCTCGCCGATTTCGTGCGCGAAGAAGGCCGCCAGACCGGCACCCATCTGGGTTGCGAGCACGGCGTCTGCGGCGCCTGCACGGTGCTGGTCGACGACCGGCCGGTGCGCTCGTGCATCGCCTTCGCGGTGGCCTGCGACGGCCAGAAGGTGACCACCGTCGAGGGCTACGACCGCGACCCCGTGATGGCGCTGCTGCGCTCCGCGTTCTCGCGCCACCATGCGCTGCAGTGCGGCTATTGCACGCCCGGCATGCTTGCCACCGCGCGCGACATCGTGTTGCGCTTTCCCGAAGCCGACGAGGCCCGGGTCCGGCTCGAGCTGTCGGGCAACCTGTGCCGCTGCACCGGCTACGTCGGCATCGTCGCGGCCATCCGCGACGTGCTCGACCAATGCCGCGATGGCGGTCAGGCCGACATCGCGGCGATGCGCGAAGCGCTGCAGGTCCACGGCGGCAAGGCGTCGGGGCTTGCGCCGGTGCAGGGTTTTGCGGCCTTCGAGGCCGCGGACACGGGCGTCGCCGCGGTGGCGGCGGCACCGCGCAGCGAGGCGCCTTCGACGGAGGCTGCGTCGGCCAACGGCACCCGGATCCAGGGCGGGTTTTCGGTGCCGTTCCCGGCCGCCGAGGTCTGGCGCTTCATGGCCGACCTGCCGGCCGTCGCCGCCTGCCTGCCGGGCGCCGAACTCACCGAGCACACCGGCGACCGCGTGAAGGGGCGGGTGGCGATCAAGTTCGGGCCGATGTCGGCCAGCTTCAACGGCGCCGCGCGGCTCGACCGCGACGACAGCACGCGCAGCGCGGTGCTCAAGGGCGCCGGCCAGGATTCGCTGAGCCAGTCGCGCGCCAACGGCGACGTCGCCTACCGCCTGACGGAGGTGTCGCCGACCGCGACCCGGGTCGACGTCGACCTGCTCTATTCGCTGCAGGGTCCGCTGGCGCAGTTTTCGCGCTCCGGCCTGGTCAAGGACTTCGTCGGCCGCCTGATCCAGGAGTTCGGCAAGAACGTGGCGCTGCGCATGGACCCTGCGCGCTCGGGCGATGCGCCCTTGCCGCCGGCGCGCCTGAATGCCTTCAGCCTGGGTCTCGGCGTCCTCTGGGCGCGCATCCGCCGCTGGTTCGGAGCCGGCGACTAGCCCGCAGTTTTCTCGTGTGTCCCGGCATCCCGGCGCGTTTTCGCAGGATTCGCGCCGAGGGCGCAGCTTTGCCCGTTGATGGGTCTTTTTGATCTTGGAGAGAACGATGATGAATGGCTCGCTTGCTAGAATTTTTCGCGCAGCGCTCGCATGCCTTTGCCTCGGCGCCATGGCCGCGGCCAGCGCCCAGGCCCCCGAGAAGCTCAAGGTCCGGCTCGACTGGACGCCCTGGGGCGTGCATGCCGCGGTGCACCTGGCCCAGCAGAAGGGCTGGTTCAACGCAGCCGGGCTCGACGTCAGCCTCGAGGACGGCAACGGCTCGGTGACCACGGTGCAACTGGTCGGCGGCGGCGACCAGTTCGATGTCGGCCACGCGGCGCTGGCCTCGATGATGATCGCGCGCGACAAGGGCGTGCCGGTGAAGGCGGTCGCGGTCTTCGCGCGCCTCAGCGACGTCGGCCTGCTGGTGCCGAAGGACGGCGGCATCCAGGGCCCCAAGGATCTGAAGGGCAAGAAGGTCGCCTACACCGCGGGCTCGCTGGAGGCGCCGTTCATCGACGCCTTCCTGGCCGCCGGCGGCCTCAAGCGCAGCGACCTGGAGCTGGTCGGGGTCGACGCCGCGGGCAAGGCCGCCACCTATGCCGCGGGCCGCACCGACGCCGCGTTCTCCACCATCCCGTTCTTCCTGCCCGTGGTGTCGCTGACCCGGCCTTCGGATGCGATCCGGTTTGCCGACTACCAGCTCAACATGCCGAGCTTCGGGCTCTTCGCCACCGAGTCCAAGCTTGCGGCGCGCGGCCCGGCCATCGGCAGGTTCGCCAGCGTGGTGGCCGCATCGTGGACCTACGTGCTGAACGGCCACGAGGACGAAGCGGTCGAGGCCATCGTGGCGCAGCGGCCGCAGGCCAAGCTCGACAAGAAGGTGGTGCGGGCGCAGATCGAAGCGCTGCGGCCGTTCTTCCAGTCGCCGGCGGCGGCCGGCCAGCCGGTCGGCGTGCCGGTGGCTGCGGACTGGACGATCGCGGTGAAGACCCTGACCGATGCCGGCCTGATCAAGTCGATCAAGGACGGCAGCGACTTCTTCGTGCCGGGCCTGGTGCGGCCGGTAGTACTGAAGCCGGCGGGTGCGCAGTGAGCGCGGCGGCCATCCACGCGGACGGCGTCCGCAAGGTCTACCCCGGGGAGCGCGCGCTGACCGCGCTGGACGGCATCTCGCTGGACATCCGGCCGGGCGAGTTCGTCAGCATCCTCGGGCCCAGCGGCTGCGGCAAGAGCACCTTCCTGCGCTGCGTCGCCGGCCTGGAGCCGGTGACGGCCGGAACGCTCAGCGTCGACGGTCGCAAGGTGGCGGGGCCGCCCGACCACCTGGGCATGGTGTTCCAGCGCGACGCGCTGCTCGAATGGCGAACCATCGAGCGCAACATCCTGCTGCCGATCGAGTTCGCCCGCAAACCGACGCAGGCCTACCGGGCGGCCATGGCGCAGCTGCTCAAGCTGACCGGCCTGTCGGACTTCGGTGACCGCTATCCGCGCGAGCTGTCGGGCGGCATGCGGCAGCGGGCCGCGATCTGCCGCGCGCTGATCGACCAGCCGGGCCTGCTGCTGATGGACGAGCCCTTCGGCGCCCTCGATGCCCTGACGCGCGACCAGATGAATGTCGAGCTGCAGCGCATCTGGCTCGAGACCCGCAACACCGTGATGTTCGTGACGCACGGGATCTCGGAGGCGGTGTTCCTCGCCGACCGCGTGGTGGTGTTCTCGCCCCGGCCGGGCCGCATCGCCGACATCATCGAAGTCGACCTGCCGCGGCCGCGCCGCCTGGCGGTGCGCGAGACGGCGCAGTTCGGCGCCTACACCGGCCGCATCCGCGACCTGTTCCACGACATGGGGCTGATCAACGAAGAGCCCGCCCACGCCCTCGAGGAGGCTGCCTGATGAACCCGTGGATGGCCAAGGCCAGGCAATGGCTAGTGGGTGCGCTGTCGATCGTCGCCTTCCTAGCGGTGTGGGAAGTGCTGGTGCGGGTGCTGCACGTGCGGCCGGTGACGCTGCCGCCGCCGACCGCCATCCTCGGCGAGCTCGGCGGCGAGTGGCGCTGGTACCTGGACCACGCGCTCTACACCCTGCTGACCACGCTCGGCGGCTTCGCGCTGTCGGTGGTGGTCGGCGTGGCGCTGGCGATGCTGCTGGTGGGCTCGCGCTGGTTCGAGCATGCGATCTACCCGCTGATCGTGGCCCTGAACAGCGTGCCCAAGGTGGCCATCGCGCCGCTGTTCGTGATCTGGCTCGGCACCGGCTCCGAGCCCAAGATCGCGATCGCCTTCCTGATCGCGGTCTTCGCGGTGATCGTCGATGCCGTGCACGGGCTGCGCTCGGTGCCGCAGGATGTGCTGGACCTCGGCACCGTGCTGAAGGGGTCGACGCTCGACTTCTTCTTCAAGGTCCGGCTGCCGTGCGCGTTGCCCTCCATCCTGACGGGCATGAAGGTGGCGATCTCGCTGTCGCTGGTGGGCGCCATCGTGGGCGAGTTCGTCGCGTCGCAGCGCGGCCTCGGCTACGTGATCCTGAGCGCGCAGGGCACCTTCGACACGCCGCGGGTGTTCGCGGCGGTGTTCATGCTGGCGATTCTCGGCATTGTGCTCTATGGCGGCCTGGCCTGGGCCGAGCGGCGCGCCACGCCCTGGCGCCGCATCGATGCCTAGGGCGGCGCTGCCGCGTTCCAGGGCAGCGACCCCAGCCTCCGGCGCGAATTCCACGGTCGGCGCGGCGTTGCCGCTGTTCGGTGCGGCGCCGTGAGGCGGCGCCTGCGCATAATGCGCGCGAAGGGCTGTCTTTCGATACTTGGAGTCACTGTCCCATGCGCCTTCTGATCGTCGAAGACGACGCCCTGCTCGGCGACGCGCTGGCGACCGGCCTGCGCCAGCTCGGCCACGTGGTCGACTGGTTCGGCAATGGCACCGACGCCGACGCGGCGCTCGCCGGCGCGCCCTTCGATGCGATGGTGCTCGACCTCGGCCTGCCGGGCGGCGACGGCATGGAGTGGCTGCGGCGCTGGCGAGCGCGCGGCCTGAAACTGCCGCTGCTGATCCTCACCGCCCGCGACGGCATCGGCCAGCGGATCGCCGGGCTCGATGCGGGTGCCGACGACTACCTGGTCAAGCCGATCACCATCGACGAGTTGGCCGCCCGCCTGCGCGCCTTGGTGCGCCGCGCCGCCGGTCAGGCGCAGGCTGTCTGGCAGCATGGCGCGCTCGAGTACGACCCGGCCACCAAGGTCGTGCGCTGGAAGGGCGAACAGGTCGAACTCACCGGCCGCGAACTCGCGGTCCTCGAGGCGTTGCTGAGCCAGTCGCAGCGCGTGCTCTCGAAGGCAAAGCTGCGCGAGAAGCTCTATGACTGGAGCGGCGCCGAGCCCGAGGGCAATTCGCTCGAGGTCCACATCCATCACCTGCGTCGCAAGATCGATCCGGGCATCGTGCGCACGGTGCGCGGCGTCGGCTATGCGCTCGGCTCCGGCGAGAGCTCATGAGCCTCCAGCGACGGCTTCTCATCTATCTGTTGGTTTGTGCGCCCTTGGTGTGGTTCGTTGCGCTCTACTTCTCCATCAGCCGTGCCCGCCACGAAGTCAACGAGTTGTTCGATACCGAGCTGATAAGGCTCGCGAGGCAGGTGCAGTCGACACTGGGCCCGACCTTTCCCGACACGCCGTTGCCGCTGCCGCCCGCGCCGGCCGAAGGCAGCAAGGATGCCGGCGAATCGGACCTGCGCGACCTCGCTGTCGTCGCATGGGACACGAAAGGCCGCCTGCTGCTCGCCGACCCCGAAGGCGTGGCGCTGCCGCACCGGCCCGACGCCAGCGGATTCGTCGACGAAGAAGTCGGCGGCCGGCCCTGGCGGGTCTACTACCTGCCGTCCATCGACGGCAAGCGGCTGGTGGCGGCCGGCCAGGGCGCCTACGAGCGCGACGAGCTGGTGTATGGACTGACCATCACGCAGGTCGTGCCGTGGCTGCTGCTGCTGCCGATCCTGCTGGTGGTCATGGCGTGGGCGGTGCGCCGCGCTCTCTCGCCGATGCACCAGCTGACGGCCGAGCTGTCGGGCCGGAAGGCCGAAGACCTGCAGTCGGTGCCCGACGACCGCGCCCCCGCCGAACTCAAGCCCCTGCTGGGCGCGATGAACGGCCTGTTCGCACGCATCGAGCAGTTGCTGGTGCGCGAGCGCCGCTTCACCGCCGACGCCGCCCATGAGATGCGCACCCCGCTCGCGGTGCTGCGCGCGCAATGGGACGTGGTGCGCCGCTCCGGCAGCGCCGCCGAACGGGCAGAGGCCGAGGCCAAGCTGAGCGCCGGACTCGACCGCATGGGCCGGCTGGTGACGCAGATGCTGGTCCTGTCGCGCGTGGAGTCGGGCGTGGCGCCGGCGCTGACGACCGAGGTGCAGTGGCCGCCGATCGTCGAGCAGGCCATGAGCGACTGCCTGGCGCTGGCCGAGCGCCGCCGCATCGAGCTGGCCTGCGAATGGCCGCCGCGCGGAACCCATCCCCTGCCCCTGCTCGGCGACCCCCACCTGCTCACGGTGATGCTGCGCAACCTGCTGGACAATGCCGTGCGCTACGCGCCAGAAGGTACGGACGTCGTGCTTCGCATCGGGCGCGAGCATCTCGAACTCGAGAACGCAGGCCCGCCGCTGTCGGCCGAGCAGCTCGAGCGCCTGGGCGAGCGCTTCTACCGGCCCGACGGGCAGAAGGAAGGAGGCAGTGGCCTGGGCATTTCGATCGTGCGGCGCATCGCCGAACTGCACGGGCTCGAACTGACATTCGGCACGGACGCCAATGGCCAGGGCGTCAAGGTGATGCTGCAGTTCGATGCGGCTCACCGCTGAGACGCGTCCGCCTCTACTTGGCCTTGGCCTTTTCCATCAAGACGCGAGCCTCTTCCCGCCGCCCTGTGTCGGCCACCTGCCGACCGGGTCGTGCGGGTGCCTGCAGCGCACGTTCGAGATAGGGCATGGCCTGCTCGGGCTGCTTCGCCTCGATGAGGTACTCCGCATAGAAGAAATTGGGATCGATGCCCTTCGGATTGAGCGACAGCGCCTTCTGCAGCAGCTCCTTGGCCTTGGCCTTGTCGCCGAAGCCCACCGGCCATCCCGGCACCTTGTAGTACAGAACACCGAGGCTGTTGTAGGCCGAGCCGTCGAGCACGTTGCCGTTGATGGCAATCGCCGATTCGTAGAGGCTCTTGGCCTGCTTCACCAGGCCCAGCGCGCCGAGCCCGCCTTTCTCGCCAGCCCAGGAACTCACGATGATGCCTTCCCAGACCAGCGGCTCGGCGCGGTCCGGGTAGGTCTCGCTCACCTTGCGTGCCTTGGCGGCCAGCGTCTCGAAGCGCTTCTCGCGTTCGGCGGCGGGCGTCTGGTAGCGGATCACTTCCCAGTCGTGTTGAAGTTCGACGACGTCGTCGTCGGCCCCGGCGGCGCGGGCCGGTCGCGGCAGCAGCGCCGCGATGGAGGCAGCGGCAAGCAGGGCGCCCAGCCATTGGCGGCGCGCCATGGCCGGCATCGAGGCGATGTTGAAAGCGGGTCGTGTCATCTGTCGTCCTTGATTCTTCAGAGAGCGCTGTTCATCAGCGAATGGATGTCGTCGGCGGCCGGCGCGCCAACCACGTCGGGACATTCCAGTACCGGTGGCGCCGCTTGCGCGACCGGCGGCAGGCTGCGGCGATGCTTGTCGAAGGCGTTGTCCAGCAGGCCGGGGGCCAGGCCGTTGAGCCGCACGGCCAGCGCCTCCGGAAAGCCCAGGAAGCGTTCGGCCGCGCCGCTCTCCATCAGGTCCAGCAGCGCCTCCGCGGCGACCTGGGGCTTGTCCATCGCGGTGCCGGTGGCTTTGTTGTAGCTTTCGACCGCGCCGCTGTTGAAGCGGGTTCTCGTGCTGCGCGGGCCGAGGTACTGCACGCACACCCGGGTATCGCCGAGCTCGCGGCGCAGCGACTCGGCAAAGCCGCGCAGGCCGAACTTGCTCGCGCTGTAGACGCTGAAGCCCGGCAGGCCCAGCCGCCCCAGCACCGAGCCGATGAAGATGACCTGTGCCTTCGGCAGGCTGCGCAGGTGCCCGAGCAGGGCCTGGGTCAGCAGCATCGGCACCAGCAGGTTGAGATGCAGCACCTGCGCCATGTCGGTCGCGCCGAGCGCCTCGATGCGGCCGAAGCCTGGCACGCCGGCGCCGTGAACGACGACGTTGCAGCCCCAGCCGGCGGCCACCTCGGCGATGCCGGTAAGGCTGGCGACGCGCGTCAGGTCGGCGCAATACCACTCGACCCGGGGCCGCGGCACGTTGCAGTCGCGGACCAGGGCGCGGGCTTGCGTGGCGAGCCGCGCCGGCGACCTTCCGACCAGCATCACCGACGCCCCGGCCTTCACCAGTTCGGTGGCGGTGGCACAGCCGATGCCACCACCGGCACCGGTCAGAACGACCCTGCTCTCGTTGGGTTTCACGCGGCGACTCCATGCGATGGGGCGGCAGTCGCCGCTGGGGCCGCAGTGGCCGAGGGCAGCGGCAGGCCGCGGAACACATCGCCATAGAGACGATAGAAGGCGCGCGCCGCATGCACGATGTCGGCCTGGTCCTCGGGGCTTTCGATGCGATCCATCAGCAGCGCGAAGTGCGCCGTGTGCTCCTGGTCCAGCGTGCCGTGCGAGCGCAGATAGCTGAAGGCGGCATCGGGCAGTTGCAGGGGCTTCTGGATCTGGTCCGCGGCCAGCAGGGCCAGCGACACGCTGGTGCCTTCGAGCACGTGGACCATGCCGAAGAATCCGAGCGGGTTGCGCCGGGCGATGGTGTCGTAGGCGTAGGCCACCATGACCTCTGTGGCATGGCCCGGCGGGCCGTCGCGCACCGCTTGCGCATCGCCGCCGCAGGCCCGGATGTCGTCGAGGATCCACAGGTCGTGGCCCTGCTCTTCCTCGATGTATTCGTCGAGCGGGCCGCACAGCCAGTCGCTGCGCAGCGGCAGGGCCGCCTTGCAAGCATGCAGCAGCGGGACCGTGTGGCGCACATGGTGGTAGGCCTCGCGCAGAAAGGCCAGGTAGCTGGACAGCGACACTTCGCCGCGCAGGCATCCCTGGATGATGGGCGTGCCGAGCAGCCCCATGCGGGCGTCGGCGGTGTGTTCGATCAGGCGGGCGTAAAAACTCATGGATTCTCCGGTCGGTGTGTCAGGTCGCGCTCAGGCCGAGGGCATCGAGATGAAGACTCAGGATCGCTCCGCGCTGCGGCCGACCATTGGCCGTGGCCATGCCGGATGTGGCGTCGAAGCCGGCCCGGCCGCGCACCCAGCGCTGCACGCGGGCGTAGTCGGGCAGCGTGGCGTTGGCGGCGTCCACCGCGGCCTGCAGCGCCGCGTCGGGCGCGTCGGGCCGCACCGGCCAGAGCACGGCGCTCAAAGCCGGCTGCCCATCGCCGAATACCACGGCCTGCGCCACGGCGTTCTCGCCGCGCAGCGCGGTCTCCACCCACTCGGGCGAGACGTTGCGGCCGAAGGTGGTGATCAGCAGATGCTTCTTGCGGCCGCTGACGTGCAGGAAGCCGTCGGCGTCGATCTCGCCCAGGTCCCCGGTGGGCCACCACTGCCCCGGTTTCGACCGGTCGCCCAGGTAGCCGCTGAACAGGTTTCCGCTGATCTCGACCTCACCGTCCGGCGCTAGGCGCAGCTTCGCATGGGGTAGTGCGCGGCCGGCGCTGCCGGGCAGGTCGGCGCCGGGAAGGTTGAGCGTCTGCACCGATGCGCCTTCCGACAGGCCATAGCCCTCGTAGGCCGGAATGCCGAGCGCCCGCGCGGCCTGGATCAGCTTGACGCCGACCGCCGCGCCTCCCACGGCCACCAGCTTGAGCGAATCGGGCGCGCGCTGGCCGTTCTGCATCAGGTAGCCCGCCCAGACCCTCAGCATCTGCGGCAGCAGGATGATGCTATGGGGCTGCTGCGCCACCACCGCCGAATGGAAACGGGCCGCATCGAAGCTCGACGAGCCGCTGAGGCCCAGTTGCTGAAGCGGCAGCGTGACGCAGGTCGCGCCGCGCGCCAGCGGCGCCATGAGGCCTGCGATGTTCTCGAGCAGCACCGCGAAGGGCAGGGCGCACAGGTGGCGGCGGATGTCGAGCGGCTCCATGGCCTGCACCAGGCCTTCGGCCACCGTGCGCATCGCCTCGGCGTCCAGGCACACGCCTTTGGGCGCACCGGTGGTGCCGGAGGTGAAAGTGATCTTGGCGGTGCCCGCGGGCATCGGCGGTGCGGCCGCAGGCCGTCTGAGGCAGGACAAGGTTTGCTGCGCGACGGCACAATCGGAGGCCGGTGCCTGCGGCCAGCGGGCCGCAATGGCAGGCAGCGTGAGCACCGTGTCCGCGCCGGCGGCGCTGAGTGCATGGGCGATCTGCTCGGGCGTGAAGAACACCGGCAGCGGCACGTGCACCACGCCGGCTCTTTCGGCCGCCAAGTCGGCGACCACCCAGGCCGGAGAATTGTCGAGCAGTGTGGCGACAACGCGCGTGTCCTGCGATTCGAGGTGCCCCGCCAGGCGGTCCACCTCGTCGTTCAACTCGGCATAGGTCCAGCGGCGCAGGCCGTCGTCCAAGGCCACAGCGGAGTCATCGGCTGCCGTCCTCATTCGTCGGCCCTCGAATCGTCCGGGCTGCGCCCGCGGTGGCGCCGCAGCGCACGCCTCAGGCGCCCTGCGAGCACCACGGGCTGGTGTTCGTAGTAGCTGCCCCATTGCGCCGCCTCATCGCCCAGGGCAGCCGGATCGGCGGCACCCAGCGTCAGCGGGACGATGCCGAGTCGCAGGAGCATCTTGCGCAATTCCTGTGTGACCGTGCCGACCACCCATTCGAATCCCTCTGCGGCCAGATGGGGCGCCAGCAGCTGGATCAAGCGCCGGCCCTCGCCGCTGCGGCTGGCCGCGAGATGGCCGACCTCGACGATGCGTTCGCGTGCCGGGCACGCTTCGCCATTCGCGGCGAGCAGCGCGTCGACCGGTGCGCTCAGGTAGCGCTCGAGAAACAGCGTATTGCTGGCGGCATTGCGATAGCCTGCGGCTGCGAGCAGTTCGCCGTTCTCGCGCAGGCCTACCAGTACCGGGGCGAACTGCGGGACCTGTGCGTCGTAGCGCCGGGCATAGATGTCGCGGATGAAAGCCTCGACCGCACCGCGGCGCGGATCGGCAGGTCCGTGCGCCGTGAGTTCGAGCACAGGCGGCATGGGGATCCGGGCCGGAAGAGCGTGGCTGCGTGACAACGACATGAGCATGAATTTCCTCCGAACGCCCACGGCAAACGGCGGGTCGGTTCAGCGGGTGGATGCTCGCGGTTGCGGATTAACGCCAGATTAAGGACCTTGCGATTTGCGCCGGGCCGCCACGGGCGGGCGTGTGAATCCTGTTGTCGATGGTGCCGGCCATCGCGGCGCTTTCGGCCTTGCCACCTTGCGCCGATGGACCCTCGCGACCTGCTGCGCCAGGTCGGCACGGCACATACCCCGGAGGCCTGCATTTCGAGATGACGGGGCAGGACGTCACCGAATGCCGCGGAGGCGCGCAGGCGTCGACGGACGAGGGCCTGTCGGCGCGCTATCGAAGCGCCTGCGACCCGCGCCTGAACGGGTCGCAGAGTCTGGAGCTGGCTTTCCTGATTGCGGACGTGCTCAAGTCTGCGCGCGGGTAGAGCGTCAAGAACTCCGGTGTCAGGAAGCTGCGCGGCCCTATCGCTCGGGCCGCAGCCGCGCAATCAGCCGCCGAATCGCACCAGCGATGTCGCGCTTGGCCGCAACGATCGGGTCGGCACCGAAGATCGCGCGCTGCTCGGCCAGAGCGGCGTGCAGCGCCGCATGGTTCTTCTCGTTGTAGACCCAGGTGCCGGACACGATGTGTGCGCCCGAAGTCACAGGGGTGATGCGAAGGTCCTCGACCCCGATCCGCTCCAGTGCCGCTGCACGCAGAACCGCTTGCTGCGCGGGGCCGCCAACCCCGTCGATCGGGCGGGGAAAGGCGAAGCTGATGGCCTGAACCTGCGGGTAATGCTCCGACATGAAAGCGCAGATCTCGAAGAAGATCAGGCGTCCGAAGTGCCTTCGCTCTTCCAGCATTCCCTGCGTGGGGGTGAACGCCTCGACGTGGATCTGGGTTCCGCCGTTCAGAACGAGCACTGGGTCCAAGGTCGCCAACAGGACACGTCCCTCATGGACACACATGGGGTCGCCGAGTTGATAGAAGGCATCGTTTGTCCCGGTGATCCGAATTTTCGTGAAGGTCATGTAAGGCGAATGCGACGGGCTTTCGCCCATCCCCGCGCGCCGTTCCTCGCTTGCCTTGGAGTTGGTAGGACGACTGTACTGGGAAGAAGGGCATGGTCCTTCGAATCGGCAGGCTCCGAGCGTTCTATCGTGACTTTTTTCGCGTCGGAGGAAAGATTGATCTGGCGCAATTCGGGCATGCGGCTCGGCCTTAGGATTTCAGCCGGGTTCTGAAGTGTGGTGGTCAACGCGCCGATGCCGAAAGATGGCCCCCGTACAGGTCTCGAAGAGCTCGCGGCAAGGACTGCGACGGGCTGGAAGAATCAATCGCCAGGAGAACTGCCATGGCCAAGACCGACAAGAACGATCGTGCGAACGCTTCGCCTCGAGCGGCAGCGCCTTACACGACGGTCCAGGAACGGCGTACCAAGGGAAAGGCACTGCGCGACAAGGTGCCGCGCGCCACGCATGCGGGGTGGAAGGCACCGAAGGACCGGCGCGACCCGATCGAACTCCTGCGCGAGACCAACGAGGGCCGCATGATCGACCTGGTCCCGATTCGCTTCGGACGCATGTCGGCGTCGCCGTTCGCCTTCTACCGCGGCGCTGCCGCGCTGATGGCCGCGGACCTCGGCACGACGCCGAGCAGCGGGATCCGGGTGCAGGCGTGCGGCGATGCCCACCTGATGAACTTCGGCGGCTTCGCGACGCCGGAGCGCAACGTGATCTTCGACATCAACGATCTCGACGAGACGCTGCCGGCCCCCTGGGAGTGGGACCTCAAGCGGCTTGCCGCGAGCGTGGTGATTGCGGCGCAGCATCTGCGTCTGCCCGACAGCGACGCGGCACGCGTGGCGACGGATGTCGCGCGCGAGTATCGCGAAAGGATGGCCGACTATGCGTCGATGCGGGCACTCGATGTCTGGTACGACAAGATCGATCTGCAGCGCTACGTCGATCGATCGGCCGATCCGGATCTTGTGCTGCAAGTCCGCAAGCGCATGGCGGACCGGATCGAAGCGGAAAAGCGCAAGAGTGTCCCCGACCATCTGTACCCGAAGCTGGTCTCGGAGGAGGGTGCAAGCCCCAGGATCAAGGACGAGCCGCCTCTGATCTTCCATCCGTCCGGCGAACAGGCTCTCGGCCTGGAGTCGGGGTATGCCGAAGCGATCGCCTCCTACCGGGAGAGCCTGCCCGAGCAGACGCGGACGCTGTTCGACCGATTCCATTTCTTCGACCTGGCCATCAAGGTCGTCGGCGTGGGCAGTGTCGGCACGATGTGTGCCGTCGCACTGTTCATGGCGGCGGACGACGACCCGCTGTTCCTGCAGGTGAAAGAGGCACGCCCTTCGGTGCTCGAGGCCTATGCGGGGAAGAGCCTCCACGCCAACAACGGCCAGCGCGTCGTGATGGGCCAGCGCATGATGCAGGCGGCGAGCGACGTGTTCCTCGGATGGACCCGGGGACTGAAAGGCCGTGATTACTATGTGCGCCAGCTTCGCGACATGAAGCTGTCCGCCATCATCGAGGATTGGGACACGGGAGTGTTGCGGCAATATGGGCGCATGTGCGCTCACGCGCTGGCCCGCGCGCACGCCCGTTCGGGTGATGCCGCGATGATCCACGGCTACATGGGCTCCGCGCAGACCTTCGACGACGCCATCGGTGAGTTCTCGGTCGAGTACAGCGACCAGAACCGCAACGACTATCGGGCGTTCGTTCAGGCCGTCCGGGAGAAGCGGATCGATGTCATCGTCGAGGGCTAGCGGGGTGCGTGCGGCTCGACATCTCGGCGCTGCCAGCTCAGCGTGGCGCAGGCTCGCCGAGCAGGAACCCCGTGGCGCTGCGCCACCAGGCTTCGTCGATGTATCGGATCCAGTCGTTGTGGTCGGCGCCCCGGACCACCTCGAGCCGCTTGGGGCCGGGCAGCGATTCGTACAGAGCCGTGCCGAAGCGGGCAGGAACGACGCGGTCGCGTTCGGCGACGACCACCAGCACCGGGCGGCCGATCGATGCGAGGTGGACGGCGCTGTCGTAGCGGTCGCGCAGCAACCAGGCCACCGGCAGCCACGGATAGTGGTAGGCCGCGACGTGTTCGAGCGTGTCCCACGGCGTGATGAGCATCAGGGCCGCGACGTGGTCGCGCTGCCGCACGGCCGCCGCGGCCGCCACGCCGGCGCCCAGTGATTCGCCGATCAGCAGCAAGGGCGGGCCGTGCAGCCGGTGGGCCAGCGCGAGGGTCTGCTCGGCATCCTCGACCAGGCTGCGCTCGCCCAACGCACCGTCGCGCGGGCCGTAGGCCGGGTATTCGGCCAGGATCACGCGCAGCCCGAGGCGGGTGAGCGCCGCGGCGTAGTAGCCGCGATGCCCGGCATGGCCCGCATTGCCGTGGAACACGAGCACCGTGCCGCGCGCAGGGCCCTCCGGCTCCGCCACCAGGCCACGAAAGTCGCCCTTGGCCGGCCAGGCGACGAGTCCGGCGGACGCCATCTCGGCGGCTTGCGCCCGGGCGGGGTAGTAGATCAGGCGGTCCTGGAACATGGCGGGCGCTGCCAGCGCGATCGCGCAGGCGGTGGCGAGCCAAAGCATGATCGCGGCAGGTTTCATCCAGGCTCGGTGGGGAGTTTCGACGGTGAATGGTCATCCTTCGGCGAAGACGATGCGCTGTCAACCCCGGATTCGCGCGCATCGCGCGCATCGCGCGCAGGCCGCCCAGGGCGCGCCGCGGCCGCCACCCCGTACATCACCAGCGCCGCGACGACCACGGCGTTGAATCCGATGTGGATCGCGAGCAAGGTGGCCAGCACCGCCGCGGTGACCGAGGCGCAGCCGTTGATGCCCCAGGCCCAGGGGATGAGCCGGGCATCGGCGGCCTCCACCCTGGCCAGGCCGAGGGGAAAGGGCATGCCCATGAAGAACGCCAGCGGGGCGATGAGTGCCGCCGAGATCAGGATCCGCGCCGCATCGGGCAGGCCCATCGCGTGCCGGAAGAGCCAGGGCAGCAGGAGCAGGCACAGCGCCGCCGACACGGCGATGGCAGCCACCACCGCCGGCACCGGATTGCCCTTCAGCCGGCCCGACACGCGGCTGCCGATGCCGGCGAACAGCAGGAACGCGAACAGCACGACGGCGATCGCATACAGCGGATGGCTCAGGAACAGGACGAACTTCTGGATGAACGCGATCTCGATGAACATGAAGCCGAAGCCGATGGCCAGGAAGTAGGCCAGCACGCGCCCACGCGTTCCGGCGCCCGGCACGCGCCCACCGTGCGGTGCGCCCGGCCGTGCGACCCAGGCCAGCGGCAGCCCGATCAGCAGCAGGCTCGCCACCACCGCCTGCACCAGCGTGGCAACGAGCACCGGATAGCCCCATTCGAGCAGCGGCAGGCCACCCTGCCCCTTGAGCGACAGGAGCTCCGGCAGCGAACGCCACTTGAAGAAGTGAAAGAAGTGCGGCTTGTCGTCGGTGGCCGGTTCGATATGGAACTTGTAGCGCGCCATGAATTCGTCGCGCCCCGGACCGAGCAGCGCCTGCGCGCCGTCGAACAGGTCCGGGCCTTCGACCACGTTGAAGCGATTCGCCTCGTCCCGCCGCATGCCGGGGTAGAAGGCCAGATCGAAGGAGCGGCCGAGGCAGAACCCCTTGATCGCGGCGATGTCCTCGCCGGTGAAGGCGCCGTTCTTGACCAGCAGCGTGCTGGTCTTCCAGCTGCGTATCAGCGCCAGCCGCGCGCCGGGCTCGCTGATGCCCGATCGCTCCAGCGCCACCACCGCGGCGGCGAAGAGCTTGAGCGCATCGCGCGGCGGCAGCGTGACCCAGCGCGTGAACGCCAGCAGCCCGCCGGGCTGCAGGTGGCGCAAGTCGTCCTGCACGGCCTCGACCGTGTAGAGGTAGTTCTCGGCGAGCGCGTAGAGGCCGGCCGAGGACGCACTGAAGGAGTCGAGCAGTGCCACCTGGATGAGGTCGTAGCGCTCCTGGCTGGCCGCGATGAAGCCGCGCGCCTCGGCCACGTGCACGCGCGCCATCGGTCCGTAGACGCCGCCTGCCGCGGCCGCGAAGGGGCCCTGCACCAGTTCGACGACCTGGGGATTGAGCTCCACCGCATCGATGCGGCGCGCGCCGTGATAGTGGGCCTGCAGCACGTCGGCCCCGGCGCCGGCGCCCAGCACCAGCACGTGCGGCTGGCGCAGCAGGTGGTAGGGCAGCGCGGAGCTGATCTGGTCCAGGTGCGCCAGGCTTTCGCGCCGGCCGTCGAAGCGGGTCAGCGCGTTGAGCCCTTCGCCGTCGGTGAAGACGCCCCATTGCGGCGGCGGCTCGGTCGATGCGGTGAGGCTCAGGCCCGGCGCGTGGCGCAGCGGAATGCGCGGGCTCTCGACCACGCTGACGAGGCCCAGGGGGCTCGATCGCTGCGCCACCACCCGGGCGCCGGGGATGCGCAGGGTCTGCGACAGCTCCTTGTAGGGCGACATGACGGGCGCCAGCCACGCCGCGGGCAGCAGCAGGAGCCCGCCGGCGAGCGCCACCGAGGCGAGCGCCGGCCAGAGTCGACGCCCGCCGCATTCGATCCACCCGACCGCCGCCGCGACGCAGCCCAGCGCGCCGATCAGTTGCAAGGCGTCGGCCGGCGAGACCACGAAGAGCAGCGCCACGATCCCCAGGCTTCCCGCACCGGCACCGAGGATGTCGACGCTGTAGATGCGCGACTGCGCGCCGCGAAAGCGTGTCAGCGCCATGCACACGCAGGCGCCGGCGCACAGGAAGGGCAGCAGGAGCAGCAGGTAGACGGCCAGCAGGTAGGCCGGCTGGCGCGGGTCCCAGAGGAGTTCGAGCGGATTGAACGGTACGCGCTGGGCCAACGCGAAACAGCCGATCGCAGTGAGCCCGAAAGCCGCGGCGGCCGCGCAGAAGAGCGGCGCGAATCGCCGCTGCACCGCGCGCTGCGTCAGGGTCAGCAAGGCGCCGCTGGCACCCCAGCCGAGCAGCGCGAGGCTGATGATCATGTAGGCGAAGTGGTGCCACAGCGTGATCGAGAACAGCCGCATCAGCAGGATCTCGTAGGCCAACGCGGCGGCCGAGACCAGGGCCACGGCGATCAGCGGCGCGGCGGTCATCGACGCTCCGGGCGCTCAGCGCTGGCCGGTCAGCGGAACGAAGATCACCGGCAGGATCTGCCGCATCGACACCGTTCCATCGGCGTTCTTCTCGATCAGCATCAACTGCTGGACCATGAACGCCGCGCCCACCGGAATCACCATCCGGCCGCCGGGTTTGAGCTGGCGGATGAGAGGCGGCGGGACGTGGCTGGCCGCCGCGGTCACGAGGATGGCGTCGTAGGGCGCATGCTCCTCCCAGCCGTGATAGCCGTCGCCCAGGCGCACCTGGACATTGGCGTAGCCCAGTTTCTGCAGCCGTTGCGTGGCCTGGAGCCCGAGCGGCTCGATGATCTCGATGGTGTAGACCACGCGGGCCAGCTGCGCCATCACCGCCGCCTGATAGCCGGATCCGGTCCCCACCTCGAGCACCTTGTCGCCCGGCTCCGCCTTGGCCAGGTCCGTCATCAGCGCCACGATGTAGGGCTGCGAGATGGTCTGTCCATGGCCGATCGGTACCGGCCGGTTCGCGTACGCCAGATCGAGCTGGTTGAGGGGCACGAACTCGTGCCGGGGCACCTTGTCCATGGCCGCCATCACGCGTGCGTCGAAGGCGGGCCTGACGGTGCCCGCGGGCGTCTGGCGAGCCAGCGCCGTGATCTCGTCCGTCATCTTCCGGCGCTCGGATGCGAAATCCGGGGTGGCCGCGGCAAGGACGCCTGTCGCGGCCAGGAGAAGCGCCGAAGCCATTGCACGGACCATGGGTGTGACCATAGTGCGCCGATCATGGACGAGCACGAAACCGCGGTCCAGCGCGGGCGCTGCAAGGCCATGGTCACGAAGAGGACGATGCGGCCTCGAAGGGGCCCTGCGCGATCCGCCCAGAAGGCGAAAGTCGTCGTGAACGCGCCGGTGTAGCCTGTCGTCATGGATTCCCTGATCACTGCCTCCGCGCGCGCCCTCGCCACCGGCGACCCGCTCGGCGCCCTCAAGCGCGTCGCCTTGCGCGAAGACCCGCCGGCGCTGGCCCTGCGCGGCATCGCCATGGCCCAACTCGGCGAGCACCCGCGCGCGCGCGAGCTCCTTCGGCGCGCCGCCCGCGGCTTCGGTGCCCACGAGGAGCTGGCGCGCGCCCGCTGCGTCGTCGCCGAGGCCGAGGTGGCGCTGGCCATGCGCGACCTCGGCGGCTCCCCGCGCACGCTGGCGGCGGCCTCGGCCACGCTCGAGGCGCACGCCGATCGCGCCAACGCGCTGCAGGCGCGGCTCATCGCGGCGCGCAGGCTCTTGCTGCTGGGCCGCCTCGACGAGGCCGCGGCCGCGCTGGCGCTGCTCGATGCGCGCGGCCTGCCGCCGTCGCTGGCGGCGGTGGCCGAGCTCACCGCGGCGGAACTGGCCTTGCGTTCGCTGCGCACCGGTCCGGCGCGGGCGGCTCTCGCCCGGGCCCACGAGGCGGCCGATCGCGCGCGCGTGCCGGCGCTGCTGGCCGAGGTGGCGGAGGCGCGGGCCGCGCTCGATCGTCCCGCCGCCCGGCGCCGCATCGCCGGGGGCGAGCAGGCGCTGCGCCTCGACGAGGTCGCGGCGCTCCTGGCCTCGGACGCTTTGGTGGTCGATGCCTGCCGTCGCGGGCTGCGCGCCGGCGACGCCTGGTGGCCGCTGGCGCGCCGGCCGGTGTTGTTCGCGCTGGCGCGCGCGCTTGCCGAAGCGTGGCCTGGCGATGTCGATCGGGACGCCTTGATCGCGTGCGCGTTCCGCACCCGCCGCCCCGACGAGTCGCATCGCGCGCGCCTGCGGGTCGAGATCGGCCGCCTGCGCGCGCTCGTCACGACACTGGCGCAGATCGAGGCCACCACGCGGGGTTTTGTCCTCAGGCCGCACGGCGAGCGCGCCGTCGTCGTGCTCGCGCCGCCCATCGACGGCGAACAGGCCTCGCTGGCGGCGCTGCTGTCCGACGGCGCGGCCTGGTCGACGTCGGCCCTGGCGCTGGCCCTGGGGGCCAGCCAGCGCACCGTCCAGCGCGCGCTGGTCGAACTCGAGGCCGACGGACGGGTGCGCTCGATCGGGCGGGCGCGGGCGCGTCGCTGGCTGTCGCCGCCGCTGGCCGGATTCACGACGATCTTGTTACTCCCCACTTCGCTGCCGATTGAATAGAGTTGTCTCCGGGCGCCGATCCGAGGCGCGTCACCAGGAGCCCCCAGCGATGAGCAGCAAGACAGGCAATGAAAGATCCCAGCCCACGGCGCATGCAGCCGAAATCGTGCGCGAGTACGGCCCCTTTGCCGGCGCCGACAACGTGCACGGCATCACCCACGATGGCCAGCGCGTCTGGGCCGCCACCGGGGCCAGGCTGATCGCCTTCGATCCCGGAAGCGGCGAGGCCACGCGCACGCTCGACCGGGCCTGCGACGCCGGCACCGCCTTCGACGGCACGTATCTCTACCAGATCGCCGAGGCGCGCATCGACAAGATCGATCCCGTCACCGGCCGCGTGGTGGCGTCCATCCCGACGCCCGGCCACGGGCACGACTCGGGGCTCGCCTGGGCCGAGGGCAGCCTGTGGGTGGGGCAGTACCGCGATCGCAAGATCCACCAGATCGATCCGGCCACCGGCGCGGTCATCCGCACCATCGAGTCCAACCGCTTCGTCACCGGCGTGACCTGGGTCGATGGCGAGCTGTGGCACGGCACCTGGGAAGCGGATCAAAGCGAAATCCGTCGAATCAACCCGGAAAGCGGCGCGGTGCTCGAACGCCTGGAGATGCCGCACGGCATCGGCGTGAGCGGGCTCGAGTCCGACGGGGCCGATCTCTTCTATTGCGGCGGCGGCGCCAGCGGAAAGGTCCGCGCGGTGCGGCGTCCGAAAGGCGTCCGGCCCTGACCGCCTGCCCCAGGCGCATTGACGAACCTTGAACGGCTTTTCGAACCCAGGAGCACCCCATGAACACCGCGATTTCCGAAGCGAGCCCCGTGAATTATCCCGTCGTGTCGGGGGACCGATGGGTTGCCGAACGCAAGACCCTGCTGGCGCGCGAAAAGGAGCTGACCCGCCTGCGCGACCAGATCGCCCGCGAGCGCCGCGCGTTGCCGTGGGTACGCATCGAGAAGGACTACGCCTTCGATGCGCCCGAAGGCCGGCGCGCACTCGCCGAGCTGTTCGAAGGCCGCCGCCAACTGCTGGTGCAGCATTTCATGCTCGGCCCGGGGTGGGAGCAAGGCTGCCCGAGTTGCTCCTTCATGGCCGATCACATCGACGGCATGCGCGTGCACCTGGCGCATCGCGACGTCACGCTGCTGGTCGTCTCGCGCGCGCCGCTGGCCGAGATCGAGCGCTTTCGCCGGCGCATGGGCTGGCAGTTCAAGTGGGTGTCCTCGCATGGCAGCGACTTCAATCACGATTTCGGCGTCAGCTTCACGCCGCAAGAGCGGACCAGGGGGCAGGGCGAGGTCTACTACAACTACGCCATGCAGCCCTTCCCGGCGGAGGAAGCGCCCGGCCTCAGCGTCTTCTACCGGGACGACGCGGGCGGGATCTTCCACACCTACTCGACCTACGGGCGCGGTGTGGAGGTGATGATGGGAACGTACAACCTGCTGGACCTCACCCCCAAGGGCCGCGACGAGAACCCGGGCCACGGCATGGATTGGGTGCGCCACCACGACCGCTACGAGCCGGCACCGCTGGTGAAGCCGGCGCCGGCGGCCGGCTCGTGCTGCGAAGCGCACGGCTGAGCCCGCCTCGCCTCGCCTGGACGAACGCGCCATGACGAACCTGTGGCCGTGGCTGGCGATTGCCGGCCTCGGCGCCTTTCATGGATTGAGCCCGGCGAACGGCTGGATGTTCGCTGCCGCCTGCGGCGTGCGGGCGCGCGACGGGGCGCAGGCGCGGCGGGCCCTGCTGCCCATTGCCATCGGGCACGCCGCGTCGGTCGCGGTCGTGGCTGGCGCGGTCGCACAGGGCCTCACGATGGACCGCGCGCTGGTCCAGGTCCTGGCCGGCGCGCTGCTCGTCGGCGCGGCGTCGTACCGCTTGCTGCGCGGCGCCGGGCCGCGCAAGCCGATCGGCGCGCGGGCCGGCCACGCCGCCATCGCGTGCTGGTCCTTCCTGATGGCCACCGCGCACGGCGCCGGGTTGATGCTGGTGCCGGCACTCCTGCCGCTGTGCCTGGCCGACGATCCGGCGCGCGAGATCACCGCGTCGGGCTCGCTGGCGCTGGCACTGGCGGCAGTCGGCCTCCACACGGCTGCGATGCTGGCCACGACCGGCGTCATCGCCACCGGCGTGTGCCGCGGTGTCGCCATGCACCCTGGGCTGCTGAGCGGCCAGGCGCTGCGCCGGGCCTGGACCGCGGCGCTGGCCGTCACCGGTGTGCTGTTGATGGCGCTTCGCTAGGTCCCGATGGAACCACTCCATCAAGGAAAGTACTCGAGCACCTCGTCAGCTGGACGGTGCACTGACGATCACCGACTTGAACGCCTCGATGAAGTCGGCCACCTGCTTCGGTGAGCGTTCGCCCTGCGGCAGCAGTGCCTGCACGCTGACGGGCACTTCGGGCAGCAGCGTGCGCACCTGCAGCGCGCTGCTGGTGGTGGCCGCGGCCGTGAACGAGTCGACGATCGCCGGCCCCAGCCCCTGCTCCGCGAACACCATCGCGATGTGGTGGGTCTGGGCCGTCAGGCCGCCCTTGGGCTCGGCGCCATGCCGCGCGCATTGCTCGGCCAGCATCGCCCCGATCGGATCGCGCTCGTCGATCCGGATGAATCCGCTGCGCAGCAGCTCGGCAAGCTCCACCGTGCTGCGCCGGTCGCTGCCGCGCGCAGGCCGCAACGACACGCACACGAGGCGCCCCGCCGCGATCGCCACCTGCTGGACGCCGGGGTGCTGGTTCAGGCCGTAGACGATGCCCACGTCGCCTTCTCGCAGCGCGATGGCCTGCGTGATCTCGTGCGAGTGCAGCATCCGGCTCGAGATCGCGAGGTCGGGATAGCGCTTGCGGAACAGCTTCAGGGCGTCCGGCAGCGCCCGCACCGCCAGGGAGGGCACGATCAGAAGCCGCAGCTCGTTGCGACCGCCCTGGCGCAGGCTGGTCGAGAGCCGCCGCACCGATTCGAGCCGGGAGACCAGCATCTGGACTTCCGGGTACAGCGCCTGGGCCTCGCTGGTGGGCACCAGCCTGTTGCGCTGGCGGGTGAACAGTGCGTAGCCCAGTTGCAGTTCGGCGTGCTGCAGCGTGAGGGTCACGGCGGGTTGCGTGACGTGGAGGAGCCGGGCCGCCCCGCTCGCCGTGCCGGTCAGCATGATCGCGTTGAAGACCTCGATATGTTTCAGTCGCACAGCCAACCTCCGGGGCATCGTCGTGGGCGACGCGCGTCATGACGCTGCGCCTCGCTGCCCATTGTCTCACCGCAGCACGCGAAGGTATTAGCCAGCTTAATGGTTCCTGGCAAACTTCCAATGCGACAAGCAGCACCGGACGGCACAGAATTCCGTCATGAACTCGACCATGCCTCGATCGCTGCTTGTCATCGGACCGCCCGGGCATCTCGGGGCGGCCGACATCGCGGCGAAGCTCGAGGCCCTCTGTGCAGGCCTGGCGCCCCGGCGGTACCGGGTCCTGCGCGACCGCGAATCGGCGTTCGACGACGCCACGGCGGCGAACGACGCCGACGTGGGGCGAGGCATGACGCTCCTCGATTCGATCTGGCGAACCGCAGGCGCCGGGCTGGCCGGCGCTCTGCTGCCGAGCTTCGCGTCGCACCGGTTCGCGTCCGAACTGGCCCCCGTCTCGCCGGTGCCGATCGCGAGCATCCTGGCCGCCCTGGTCGAGCACGTGACGGCCGTCTTCCCCGAGGTTCGCCGGATCGGCGTGCTGGCGTCCGCGCCGGTCAAGGCGCTCGGACTGTTCGAGCGTGCGTTCGAGGGCCGCGGCATCGAGTGGATCTACCCGCGTGCCCGGGCGCTCGATGATCTGAGCGTGCTGATCGAGGAACTCGGCGTCGCGTCATCGTCGAACTACACCGTCTCCGCCAGCGATCGACGCAGGGCCGAACGCGCGCATGACGACGTCGTCGCCCAGGGCGCGGAGCTGATCCTGGTCGCAAGCACGGTCCTGTGCGCTGTGCTGCAGGAACTGACGCTGCGTGCGCTGGCCGCAGGGCTGCCCCTGGTCGATTCCAACCAGGTCTACGCGGCGTTCGCTGCCTCGCAGGTCTTCGCTCCGGTGCCCCGGCCGTTCAAGGTCGGTGTCGTCGGGGGGGTCGGGCCGGCGGCGACCGTGAGCTTTCTCGACCAGCTGGTGCGAGCCACGCCCGCTGCGCGCGACCAGGACCATCTCAAGGTGGTCGTCGAGCAGAATCCGCAGATTCCCGATCGGACCGCCTACCTGGTCGGGGACGGTGCGGACCCGACGCTCGCGCTGTACGCCACCTGCAGGAAGCTCCAGGACGCCGACGCCGACGTCATCGCGATTCCCTGCAACACGGCCCACGCCTTCGTGAACCACATCCAGCCGATGCTGCAGATTCCGATCATTCACATGCTGCGCGAGACGGTCGATTTCATCGCGAAGGCCTACGGGAACGCGCGTCGCATCGGGCTGCTGGCGACCACCGGCACGATCGCGGCCCGCGTCTACCACGAAGAGATCGAGCGCGCGATGCGACAGGCCTTGACGCCGGACGCCGCCACCCAGGACCAGATCATGGATGCCATCTACGGGCCCCGAGGCGTGAAGTCCGGGTTTCGCGATCCGCAAGGCCGGGCCCGCGTGGAAGCCGCGATACGGGCGCTGGCCGGGCGGGGCGCCGAAGTGATCATCCTCGGCTGCACGGAGCTGCCCTTGCTGATTGAACAGGATCTCGGCTACCAGGTCGATGGCAGGACCGTCCCGATCATCGATCCGGCGCAGGTGCTCGCCCAGCGCTGCATCGCGTACAGCCGCGCGGCGAGCGGGCTGCCGTCCGGGATCAGAACGCCGGCACCAGCGCCCCGTTGAACCGGGTCTCGATGAAGCTCCTCACTTCGGCCGAGTGGTAGGCCTTCACGAGCTGCTGGGCCCAGGGCTTGTCCTTGTCGGCGCGGCGCACCGCGATGATGTTGGCGTAGGGGCCCTTCGGCGACTCCTTGATCACCGCGTCCCGGGCGAGCGTGAGTCCGGCTTTCTCCGCATAGTCGTTGTTGATCGCGGCGATCGCCAGGTCGTCCAGCGAACGCGGCAGTTGCGCGGCGTCGAGCGGCACCAGCTTCAGCTTCTTCGGATTCGACACCACGTCGAGCGGGGTCGCGGTGTTGTTCTTCACCGCTTCGGGCTTGAGCGTGATGAGCCCGGCCTGCTGCAGCAGCAACAAGGCGCGGTTGCCGTTGGACGGATCGTTCTGGATCCCGACCGAGGCGCCGTCGGGCAGCGCGTCGATCGACCTGATCTTGCGCGAGTAGAAGCCCAGCGGCGCGGTGATCGTCAGGCCGACCGGCACGATGTCGAAACCGCGCGCCTTGTTCTGGTTGTCCAGGAAGGGCTGGTGCTGGAAGGCGTTGGCATCGAGGTCGCCCGCGGCGAGTGCCGCGTTGGGCAACTGGTAGTCGTTGAACACGATGACGTCGAGCGCGAGGCCCTCGCGCGCCGCGGCTTTCTTGACCACCTCGAAGATCTGCTCGCCGCTGCCGACGGAGACGCCGACCTTGAGGGTCTTCTTGTCCTGGGCGTGCAGCGGGACATGGGCGGCGAAGAGCAGGGCGGAGAGGGCGGCGATGGCCGCGCGGCGATGGCGTCGAGTGAGCATGGGTGCGCGTCTGGATGAGATGAGAAGGCGCGACTGTGCCCGCGGCGCTCCCGCGAAGGAAGAAACAAAAACGCGAATCGATATCCGGGATTCGCCTGCGCGGGCTTCGTGTCAAGATGGAGGGCCATGCGCCGCCTGCGTTTTCTCACCAACCGCCATCGCTCGCCCTCGACCAACCGGACCCTGGGACTGTTGCTCGCCTTCAATGCGGGCGCCGTCAATGCGGGCGGTTTCCTGGTGCTCCACATGTACACCTCGCACATGACCGGCTTCGCCTCCCAGCTGGCGGATGGGCTGGTGCTGGGCAATGCGAAGCTCCTGCTCAACGCGCTGGGCGCCGTGCTGGCGTTCCTGACCGGCGCCGCGGTCTGCGCCATGCTGGTGAACTGGGGGCGCCAGCACCATCTGCGGGCCGTCTATGCGCTGCCCCTGCTGCTCGAGGCCGCGCTGATGCTTCCCTTCGGCCTGATGGGTGCGATCACGCTCACCTGGAACACGCCCTTTGCGGTGCCGATCACCGTGCTGCTGCTGTCGTTCATCATGGGCTTGCAGAACGCGGTGGCGTCCAAGACCTCCGGGGGCAGCATTCGCACCACGCACATGACCGGCAACATCACCGACCTCGGCATGGAGCTGGGCAAGTTCTTCTACTGGAACCGGGCCGGCAGCGCCGCCCCGGCCCGCGTGCACCACAACCCCCATCGCATTCGCATGGCCAGCGGACTGGTGGGCATGTTCGTGCTGGGCGGGATCGCCGGCGCGCTGGGCTTCAAGTATGTCGGCTTCATCTGCACGCTGCCACTCGCGGCGCTGCTGCTGGCGCTGTCGTTGCCGCCGCTTGCCCGGGATTTTCCCCGGTCCCGCCATCTGCGCCGGCTCGCAGGCTTCGTCGGCTGGCGGCCCAGCCCGTCGCGCCCGTCCGGCGGCGACTGACCCCGGGGCGCCCCAAGCAGGGCGCAGCGCCCGTCCCCAAGGCCGCCCATCAGGCCGACAGCCCTCCGCTGGGCCGCCAATTCGTCCGATGAATCCACGGGTGCGCGGTCTCCTTCTGAATGTTTGGGCGAAACGTCCGAAGGTGGTCGTCAAGGATGCACCAGTCCGATCCTTAATTCCAGAGCCGTCTCGGCCGTGCCATTTTGACGAATCGTGGGGCGGCCTATTGAGGAGGGGTGAGCGATAGCCAGCCGGGGCGTCTTCCGGAACTTGCCTGACGGAAGGCCAGGACGTTCACGTTCGTGGAAGATGAGGCGGAGTTTCAAGTCGGCTTCGGTGGATTCGCGCCGATGATCTACGAGTGTGATGCGGATCTCGATCTCAAGGACGTTCTGGATGTACGGGTGAGGGAAGGGCGGTTGCCGGTCCGGCTGAGCATCAACCTCAGGGTTGTCCGATACCTGCCGTTGCGATGCGAAGCTCCGAGCACGACAACGGCCTGACTCGTCGCGCGCTCGCACGCAGCCGGTCCCGAAGCGGGCAGAGCTCCATGGCGTCGGCCAAGGTGGCGTGGAAGTCTTGGACGTTCAAGCTCAGGAGCTCACGGATGCACTCGGCTTGTGCCGCACTGAAGCGCGTTGGCGTCAATGACTTCAGGAGCTGCGCCACGCCGGATTTGGCGTCGACGATCATGCCGTGCAAGGCGAGGATCGACTCGACCTGCTCGGCAGTGAACGTCGCCGGGATGGCCATGTCGAACGCCGTGCCGTCATCGACGGTCGACATGCAAGGGCTTCCCGCCATGGTCGGGACGCTGGCGAACGCAGAGAGATGGCAAGCTGGATTCATGACCCCAAAGCGTAGCGATCGCAGCCGACGCAAGGTATCAGATTCTTCCGAAAAGGACCCCGTCCGTCGGCAGGTCGCCCCGCCGGAAGCCAGTGTCGTTGCCGCCGCTTGCGCGGGATGTGCCCCGGTCCCGCCATCTGCAAGCACGTTTCATCCAACTGAGCGAAGGCGGCGCCTGCGCCGTTCAGGAAGCGCTACCCCTCCAATGCGGGGATGCCGTCGCAGCGGCGTTGACGCGCTGGTGTTGGCGAGCTGTCGAGGTCACGCACCTGGGGTGCGGCGCTCGCGCATTGAGCGCGGCCAGCTACTCGATCGCCTTGGCCATGTCCTCGACCACCTTCTTGGCGTCGCCGAAGACCATCATGGTCTTGTCCATGTAGAACAGTTCGTTGTCCAGCCCGGCGTAGCCCGCGGCCATGGAACGCTTGTTCACGATCACCGTCTTGGCCTTGTAGGCCTCCAGTGTCCTCCATCTCGAACACCTGGTCGTAGGGCACCTCGGCCTCSGCCARSAGCACGTTCATGTGYCCCGGCATGCGCCCGGCCACCGGATGGATCGCGTACTTCACCGTCACCCCCTTGTGGGTGAGCTTCTCGGCCAGCTCGTTCACCGCGTGCTGGGCCCGCGCCACCGCCAGSCCGTAGCCCGGCACGATGATCACCGTCTCGGCGTTGCTCAGCATGTAGGCCGCGTCGTCGGCGCTGCCGCTCTTGACCGGGCGCTGCTCCTKGGCGCCGGTGGCCGCCGTGGCCGCCTCGCCGCCGAAGCCGCCCAGGATCACGTTGAAGAACGAGCGGTTCATCGCCTTGCACATGATGTAGCTCAGGATCGCGCCCGAGCTGCCCACCAGCGAGCCCGCCACGATCAGCATCGCGTTGTTCAGGCTGAAGCCGATGCCCGCGGCCGCCCAGCCCGAGTAGCTGTTGAGCATCGACACCACCACCGGCATGTCGGCCCCGCCGATCGGGATGATGATCARSACGCCCATCACGAAGGCCAGCACCAGCATCGCGAGGAAGGCGCTCCAGCTCTCGGTGGCCACGTACACCAGGCCCAGCGCGATGGTCAGGAGGCCCAGCRCCAGGTTCAGCTTGTGCTGGCCSCGGAAGGCCACCGGCGCGCCCTGGAACAGGCGGAACTTGTACTTGCCCGACAGCTTGCCGAAGGCGATCACCGAGCCGCTGAAGGTGATCGCGCCGATSGCCGCSCCCAGGAACAGCTCCAGCCGGTTGCCCGCGGGGATGGCGTAGCGCAGGAAGCCGTCGATGATGGCGGCCCCGTCGGGGGTGTTGATGCCGACCGCGGCCGCCACCGGCGCCGGCGTGATGCCGAAGGCCCAGGGCTCGACCACCGCGGCCACCGCGATGAACACCGCCGCCAGGCCGATCATGCTGTGGAAGAAGGCCACMAGYTCGGGCATYTGCGTCATCTCGACCGTCTTGGCCCGGTAGGCGCCGTAGCCSCCGCCSACCACCAGGCCCAGGAGCACCCAGGCCATGCCCATCGCCTTGCCGCCCGACAGCTGCACGATCAGCGCCGCGGTGGTCAGGATGGCGATCGCCATGCCCACCATGCCGAAGACGTTGCCGCGGATCGAAGTCGTGGGGTGGGACAGGCCCTT